>JAJYDD010000187.1 GCA_021777795.1 Pseudomonadota bacterium
AGGCGTTGGACACTATGGGAGACGCGACAATTCGCGCGAAGTTAACAGCGGTGTCCGCCAAGGGCGGCGCGTCGCTGAGCGGGTTCAAGCCGACCGAGGACGCGTTCGTTACCCTCTACAACGCGCCAGATCTGACGCGGGTCGAGTGGGTCAAGCGCCTGGGCGCCCAGGATGCGAAAGTGATCCTGGCCCAGTTGCGCGTTCCCCAGGGTGAGGCGCTGACGGCCTTGCATATCCCGGTGGCCACAATGAATCGAAAGGCCAAGACCAACGCTCCGCTCTCGCCCGCGGAAGGCGAACGTGTGCTTGGGTTCGGGCGCCTGCTTGGGCAAGTGCAGTCTATGGTCCGGGAATCGGGCGACCCGGAAGGCTTTGATGCTTCGGCTTGGTTGTCGGCCTGGATGAGCGCGCCGGTGCCAGCGCTTAGCGGCGCTCGTCCGCTGGATCTCATGGACACGATGACGGGTCAGGCGCTGGTCTCGCAGCTGCTCTCGCAAATGCAGAGCGGCGCCTACGCTTGAGCCGGATCGTCTACCGTATCGGCGTCGACGCGCCGGCCTACGAGGCGGACGATCTCAGCGGAAAAGGCGCGGAGATCACGGGCGGCCGCTGGAACGAGAAGGGCGCGGCGGTCGTCTACGCGGCAGAGAGTCGCTCGCTTGCTTGCCTGGAAACGCTGGTGCATCTGGCGGCGGGCGGCCTTCCGTTCAACAGGTATCTGGTCGAGATTTCTATCCCCGACTCGGTCTGGGCCGCAGCGCAGACCGAGACGGCGGCAAGCCTGCCCGTCGGCTGGGATTGCGAGCCGGCAAGCCGCACAAGCATCGGCTTTGGCACGGCATGGCTGCGAAGCGGGCGTTCGGCCGTTCTCGTGATTCCCTCCGCTCTCGTAGCGGAGGAATGTTGCATACTGGTCAACCCGGCCCATCCGGACAGCGCGAGTATCAGCGCCGTAAAGTCGCGCCGCTGGCTCTATGATCCCCGGCTGAAGCGCGCTTCCGCCTAAGCAGCCGCGCCCTGCCTCTATCCCCGCGCCGTAAACGCCTCGATCAGCGAATCGAACGCCGCCGGCGTTTCCCATTGCGGGGTGTGGCCGGCGTGGGCGAGGGTCTGCACCGCGCCGCGCCACAGCGTCGGCGCCTTCAGGCTCGCGAAATAGGCGCCATTGACGAGCTGGTCGCGCTCGCCATGCAGGATCGCCAGCGGCGCCTTGAGGTTTTCCACCACGACGAGTTCGTCTCGCGAAACGGCGGGGTCGATGCTGGCCGCGACCGCCGCGCGGGCGCGCCCGTCCGTGCGCAGCATATCCTCGACGAAGAAGGGGGGGATGTCGTTGAATCCCGGCGCAAAACCCGCCTGCACGTAGCCCTCGGCTTGCTCGCGGGTGATGTCGGCGGAAAAGCCGACGCCGAGCAGCGGGTTCGGCAGAAAGGCGCGGTCAATGGGCGCCGGCAGCGGCACCGGGGGAGTCCCGAAGATCGCAAAGCCCTTCGCCTGCGGCAGGTCGGGCGCGGCCTCCAACAGGACATGTCCGCCGAGGCTCCAGCCGGCGAAGGTCGCCCCCTCAAGGCCGAGCGTTCCGACGAGGGCGAGGAGCGCCTTGGCGTGGCCGGGCAACAGATAGGCGGCGGGATCGGCCGCGTCGGCGGATTCGCCGTGGCCCATCAGATCGTAGGCGATGAGACGCCGGGTGCGCCCGAGCGGGCCGTCGAGCTGGCGCCAATAAACCCGCGAGGACGAGGAATTGCCATGCAGCAACATGATCGCAGGACCGTCGCCGCCGGTGTCCCACACCGCCAGGGGGCCGAACGGGCCATCGATTCTGCGCTTCTCCAACACCGGCGGCTCCCTCTCACAACAACTAGCCCGACGATTGCCCGGCGGGCGGCGCGACGGCCGTACCGGGCCTAATGCGCGCGCGCGACCGAGAACTCGACCGCATCGAGCAGCGCGTGCTTCCAGGCGGAGGATGGAAACAACTCCAGCGCGTCGCAGGCGACGCCGGCGTAGTGGCGGGCGCGCTCGATGGTATCCTCCAGCGCGCGGTGGCGCTTCATCGTGACGAGCGCGAATTCGAGATCGCCGTCGCGCACCTCGCCGCCCTCCAGCGTGCGCTTCCAGAACTCGCGCTCGGCCGCGCCGCCGCGCCGGAACGACAGCACCACGGGCAGCGTGATCTTGCCCTCGCGGAAATCGTCGCCGACGTTCTTGCCAAGCTTGGCCGCCGAGCCGCCGTAATCGAGCGCGTCGTCAATGAGTTGGAAGGCGACGCCGAGATTGGCGCCATAGGCCCGGCAAGCCTCGATCTCCGCTTTCGGCCGCTTGGCGAGAATCGGCCCGACCTCGCAGGCCGCCGCGAACAGAGCCGCCGTTTTGGCGCGGATGACCGCGAGATAGGCGTCCTCGGTGGTCTCGGTGTTCTTGGCGGCGGTGAGCTGCATCACCTCGCCCTCGGCGATGACGGCGGCGGCGGTGGAAAGCACGTCCAGGCACGCCAGCGAGCCGACTTCGACCATCATCTTGAACGCTTGGCCCAGCAGGAAATCGCCGACCAGCACGCTGGCCTGATTGCCATAGACCACGCGCGCCGCCGCCTTGCCGCGCCGCATGTCGCTGTCGTCGACCACGTCGTCGTGCAGCAGGGTCGCGGTGTGCATGAACTCCACGGCGGCGGCGAGCTTGATGTGGCCCTCGCCGTCGTAGCCGCTGAGGGCGGCGGTCGCCAGCGTCAGGATCGGCCGCAGGCGCTTGCCGCCGGAGGAGATGAGATGATTGGCGACCTCCGGGATCGTCGCCACGTCCGACCCCGTGCGCGAAAGGATTGTCTGGTTGACGGCGGCCATATCGGCGGCGACGAGTCCGGTCAGCGGCTCGATAAGCCGCGCGACCGATTTTTCCTCAAGCGGAATGACTTGTCCCACGGAATGCGCATCCTTGAATATTCACCGTCGCGGGAACAT
This sequence comes from Pseudomonadota bacterium, assembly GCA_021777795.1. Lineage (GTDB taxonomy): Bacteria > Pseudomonadota > Alphaproteobacteria > Rhizobiales > Beijerinckiaceae > Roseiarcus. The sequence goes on from JAJYDD010000187.1 coordinate 2,961, forward strand.
AGATAGACGGCAGTCGCGCGGCAAGCTGACGCCGGGCCTGCCGATTTGGGTCTGGCCTTTGCGCGAACTTCTGCGCACCAACGATCTGGTGCTGATCTCGTTCATCGAATCGCTGCTCGAAAGCGCGCATTTCGATTATTTCGTCGCCGACCGGCATATGAGCGCGGTCGAGGGCTCGCTGGGCTTCCTGCCGCGCCGCATCCTCGTCGTCGAGGAGGATTTCGCTCCGGCGCGCCGGCTGCTCAGCGATGCCGGCCTCGCCGCCGAACTCCGCGATGAGTGAGAGCCTCGACGCGATTCGCGGTCTCGGGCTCACGCTGCGGCAAAACCGCACAGGCCACCGCGTCGGCCTCGACGCGGTGCTGCTGGCCGCCGCCTGTGGGCCTGCGCGGCGCATCGTCGATGTCGGGGCGGGGGTGGGCGCGGTCGGGCTGGCGCTGGCGCGCCGCTACCCGCAAGCCGAGGTCGATCTCGTCGAGATCGACGCCGCAACGGCGGCGCTCGCCGCCGACAACGCCGAGAGCAACGGTCTGCGGGCGCGCGTCTGCGTCGCCGACGTGATGTCTCCCGCCGCCCGCCGCGGCGCCGGCCTCGCCGACGCCGCCGCCGATCTGGTGGCGACCAACCCGCCGTTCCTCATCGCCGCCGCCGCCCGCGTCTCGCCCGACCCCGCCCGTGCGCGCGCCCACGCGCTGACCGGCGAGGATGGGCTCGGCGAATGGCTGCGGGCGTGCCTGGCGCTACTGGCGCCCGGCGGCCGCTTCGCGATGATCCATCGCGCCGACGCGCTGCCCTCGATCTATTCCGCGCTGGGCGCGCGGCTCGGCGACGTCGCCGTGCGGCCGGTGTATCCGCGCGCCGATGCGGATGCGATCCGTGTGCTGGTGACGGGCGTGAAGGGCTCGCGTGCGCCGGCGCGGCTGGCGCCGGGGCTCATCTTGCATGAAGCGGACGGGCGCGCGACGGAGGCGGCGCAGGCGATCCACGAGGGGCGCGCGGGGCTCTGGCCTTGAGGGGCCGCGCTCTATAAAGAGCGCCCCATGCAACCCTACGCCGACCCGACGCGTTCCTTCCAGGCGCTGATCCTCACGCTTCAGGCCTATTGGGCCGAGAAGGGCTGCGTCATCCTGCAACCCTATGACATGGAGGTGGGCGCTGGCACCTTCCACCCCGCCACGACGCTGCGTTCGCTGGGCCCCAAGCCGTGGAAGGCGGCTTACGTGCAACCCTCGCGCCGGCCCAAGGACGGGCGCTACGGCGAGAATCCGAACCGGCTCCAGCATTATTACCAGTTCCAGGTGATCCTGAAGCCGAGCCCCGACAATCTCCAGGATCTCTATCTCGACAGCCTCCGAGCCATCGGCGTCGATATGGGCCTGCACGACGTGCGCTTCGTCGAGGACGATTGGGAGAGCCCGACGCTGGGCGCCTGGGGCCTGGGCTGGGAATGCTGGTGCGACGGCATGGAGGTGTCGCAATTCACCTACTTCCAGCAGGTCGCGGGCTTCGAGTGCGCGCCGGTCTCGGGCGAACTGACTTATGGGCTGGAGCGGCTGGCCATGTATGTGCAGGGCGTCGAGCGCGTCTACGATCTCGACTTCAACGGCGCCGGCGTGAGCTACGGCGACGTGTTCCTGCAAGCCGAGCAGGAATATTCGCGCTACAATTTCGAGCACGCCGACACCGCGATCCTGTTCCAGCATTTCAAGGACGCCGAGGCCGAGTGCCGCGCGCTGCTGGAAAAGGGCGACGGCGAGCGCCACCTCATGGCCCTGCCCGCCTACGATCAATGCATCAAGGCCAGCCACGCCTTCAACCTGCTCGACGCGCGCGGCGTGATCTCGGTGACGGAGCGCCAGAGCTACATTTTGCGCGTGCGCGAACTGGCCAAGGCCTGCGGCGCGGCGTGGCTGAAGACGGCGGGAGGCGGCGCATGACGACGAAGACGCTTTCCAATCGCGATGCGAAGGCGCGCGACGCCCTTGACTCGATCGTGAGAAAAGAACTGGCGGGACGCCCGGTCGAGAAAATAATCGTCACGCCGAGAGAAAATCATTCGGGAGAGCCCGCGTTCTACGTAACGGTCGTCGTCGCCTCCGAAAAAGACGTGCCGCCAGTATCTGAACAGAACCGCCTCGTCGGCCAGATGCTCAATGAGCTGGAGCAAATCGACGACGATAGGTTTCCCTATCTTCACTTCGGATATAATTACGCGGACGATGGCAAATCTGCCGGAATAAATATAGATCGGCGAAGATGACCGATGGGTGAGCTACACGATAACACCCTCGGGCTCGCTGAAAGCCTCTTGAAGGGCGAGAGCTTCGGCGGCGCGGCGTCCCGGCGCGCGGTGTCTTCAGCCTATTATTCTGTATTTCAACCGTTATCGTCGCTCTGTGCGTCGCGCCTATCCGGGCAGGACGCAGGGTCCGAGGAATACCGCCGTCTTTACCGCGCGCTCGAACATAAACAGGTCCGCGCGGCGCTTGGCAGAAGCGCTTACAAGACTGAGTTGGGTATTCCTTTTGCGCAGCTTCAGGATGCAAGACAATGGGCGGATTATTCAATCGCGCCTGATCCCGATCTGGATTTGCCGGGGGGTTCGACGCGTAGCGCGCAAGCCTACGTAGAGATGGCTCGCGACGCCTTGCAGTTTGTCGACTCGCTCGACAAAGCCGCGCAACTCAAACTCGCCATTCTCCTCATCGTACGCGACCGTTGAACGGCCCCACGACTTCGAGAGCACCTGACCGTCCCCATGCCCGACCTCCTCCTCGAACTCTTCTCCGAAGAAATCCCCGCCCGGATGCAGCGTCAGGCGTCCGACGACCTCAAGCGGCTCGTCACCAACGCGCTCGTCGATTCCGGCCTCGTCTACGAAGGCGCGCAGGCTTTCGCCACGCCCAGGCGGCTGACGCTGCATGTCGTCGGCCTGCCCGGCGCGCAGCCGGATCGGCGCGAGGAGCGCAAGGGGCCGCGCGTCGGCTCAGCCGACGCCGCCATCGCGGGCTTTCTCAAGAGCGCCGGCCTTGCCAGCCTCGATCAGGCGCAAAAGGTTGCGGACGGCAAGAAGGGCGAGGTCTATGTCGCCGTCATCGAGAAGAAGGGCCGCCCGACGCCGGAACTGATCGCCGAACTGATCCCGCCGATCCTGCGCGCCTTCCCGTGGCCCAAGGCGATGCGCTGGGGCGAGGGCAGAGCGGATTCGCTGCGCTGGGTGCGGCCGTTGCGCTCGATCCTGTGCCTGTTCGGCGGCCCGCACGAGACGCCGGAAATCGTCCCCTTCACGCTCGACGGGCTGAGGTCCGGCGACGTCACCTATGGCCACCGCTTCCTGGCGCCGGCGCCGATAAAAGTGCGCCGCTTCGAGGATTATGTCGAGGCTCTGCAAAAGGCCAAGGTTGTGCTCGACGCCGCGCGCCGCAAGGAGATCATCCTGGCCGACGCGAAATCGCTGGCGCTCGCCAACGGCCTCGAACTCGTCGAGGACGAGGGCCTGCTCGATGAGGTCGCCGGCCTCGTCGAATGGCCAGTGGCGCTGATGGGCGAATTCGAGGCGGAGTTTCTGGACCTTCCGCCCGAGGTCATCCGCGCCACCATCCGCGCCAACCAGAAATGCTTTGTGCTGCGCGACGCCGAGGGCAAGCTGGCGAACCGCTTCCTGCTGGTCTCCAACCTCATCGCGCGCGACGGCGGCGCGGCGATCGCGGCCGGCAATGGCCGCGTCGTGCGGGCGCGGCTGTCGGACGCGCGCCATTTCTGGACGACCGATCTCGGCGACTTGCCCGATTATAGGGACCAGGGCAAGCCGCTCGACCAGCGCCTCGCCAAGCTGAAGGCGCTGGGCATCGTGTTCCACGAAAAACTCGGCACGCAGGGCGAGCGGGTGGAGCGCATCGCGGCTTTGGCGCGCGCGCTCGCCCCGGCGGTTGGCTGCGTGCCGGATTTGGCGGCGCGCGCGGCGGAACTGGCCAAGGCCGATCTCGTCACCGAGATGGTCGGCGAGTTCCCGGAATTGCAGGGGTTGATGGGGCGCTATTACGCGCTGGCCCAGGGCGAGGATGTCAACGTCGCCCAGGCGATCGAGGAGCATTACAAGCCGCAGGGGCCGGGCGACCGCGTGCCCACCTCGCCGGAATCGATCGCCGTGGCGCTGGCCGACAAACTCGACACGCTGGTCGGGTTCTGGGCGATTGACGAGAAGCCGACGGGGAGCAAGGACCCCTATGCGCTGCGCAGGGCGGCGCTGGGGGTGATTAGGATTGTGCTGGAGAATGAGATTAGGTTGCCGTTGGCGACTGTAACCAGCAATCAATTTCAGGAACTTTATTTGGAGATCGCGGCGAATTCTGGTCATTCCAGTGTGGCATGGGGTTTAGCTCAAGAAATCAAAACGGCCGAGTCTGAACATTCTTGGATCTCGTTTGGCACACTCAATTTGTCTCGACTCGCCATCGACCTCCTCGCCTTCTTCGCCGACCGCCTGAAAGTCTACCTGCGCGACCAAGGCGCCCGCCACGACCTCATCGACGCCGTCTTCGCCCTGCCCGGCCAGGACGACCTCTTGATGATCGTGCGCCGCGTCCAAGCCCTCGGCGCCTTCCTCGATACCGACGACGGCAAAAACCTTCTGGCCGGCTATCGCCGCGCCGCCAACATCCTCAAGGCCGAGGAGAAAAAGGGCGAGTCTTTCGCCGGCGCCTATGATCCCGCGCTTCTGCAACTGCCCGAGGAAAAGGCGCTCGCCGCCGCGCTG
>JAJYDD010000188.1 GCA_021777795.1 Pseudomonadota bacterium
GCGACCCGCAGTCGCGGCCTTGCGGAGGGACGATCGTCCTGTGGTCGGGCGGCGGCGGCTGGCGATCGCCGACGGTCTGCTGACGTTGCGTCTTATCTAACCGGCACGGGCGCCCCGCGCCTGTACACGCGATGATTTGTGGACGGCGCATTTGACTGGGTTGACGGCCGGCCTGCGCGATGGCCTCGTCTGCGCCGAGGAGTGGCGGCATGATTATCGAAGACCAGCTTCGTGAGCGGTTGAGGAAGGTCGAAGCGCTGTTTTTTGGCGCAACCACCGCCGGGGAACGCGAAGCGGCCGGAGCCGCGGCCGAGCGGCTGAAGGCAAAGCTCGACGAAGCTGGCCGCAGCGATCCTCCCGTCGAGATGAAGTTCAGCCTGCCAGATCAATGGTCGGTCCGGTTGTTCATCGCCTTGTGTCGCCGTTATGGGATCCGGCCGTTTCGATATTCCCGCCAGCGCTCGACGACGATCATGGTCAGAGCGCCGCGACGGTTTTTCGATGCGGTGGTCTGGCGGCAGTTTTCCGACGTGCATACCGACCTTTGGCTTTATTTCGAGCAGACGACGGAGCGGCTGATCCAGGAGGCGATCCACGCCGACACTGCGGACGCCGAGACGGCGGCGGAACCGGCCGGCCTGCGCTGACCGCGCGTCACGCCGCGATCCTGGCCTGCTCGCGTCCGGCTTTCCGGCTCCGGACCAAAAGCTCGCTCAGGCGATCATTGGTCGTGCGGCCGGAGACCATGCGTTCGAGGACGTCGGTCAGCCTGGTCTCGGGATCGACGCCATTGAGTTTGGTGTTGACCGGAATCGATGAAATCGCCCGGGTTTCGCCGCCGCCCTCGTCGTCGCAAAACAGCGAGTTCCGGCGCCCGATTGCAACGGGTCTGATCGACCGCTCGACGATATTGGGTCCGGTTCGAGCCGGCCGTCGTCGAGAAACCTATCGGCGCGCCGTTGACAGAAACCTGCGGCGATCGTCCTCGAGAACAAGCGCGGTCAGGATCGAACTCGCATAGGCGCCAGTATCGACATTGATTCGATTGGGGCGAACATCCGGAGCCGACGTTGGGGTATGGCCATGCACCACCACCTTGCCGAACGAGCCTGCGTGTCGCAGGAATTCCTCCCGAATCCAGAGGAGATCCCCAGGCGATTGCCTGGAAAGCGCAATCCCTGGCCTCACCCCCGCATGGCAGAAAAAATAGTCGCCGAAACTGATGCTCGGGAGCGTCTGCGTCAGAAACTCCAGATGGCTCCGCGGCAGCGCGCGCAGCAGCGCCTCGCGCGCGCGATCATAGCCGGCGCCGCGCATCGCATCTGAAACCGACACGCCATAGGAATGCAATGTCTCGAGACCTCCAAACTTGCGCCAGCTGTCGAGAACCGTCGCGTCGTCGAGAAACTTCAGCAGGATTTCTTCGTGGTTGCCGCGTAGCGCTATGATCGGCGCCGGGAACGCCTGGCGGCTCAATTCATCGACGACGCCAGCCGAATCCGGGCCACGATCGACGTAATCGCCGACGAAGATCGCCCCGACGTCCCGCCCGCCCGCGCTCTTCACATCGTCGGTGATCTGACCGGCCAGTTCGCGCAACAGATCGAGACGCCCGTGCACATCGCCCACCACATAAAGCCGCATCCCCTCGGGGACGCGCGGCGCTGCGGGCGATTGCTGTTTTGCGCGGAGCCGACCGACGATTGATCCAAACATGTGCGCTACATAGCAGATCCCGGCGTCGCTGCGCAGGCGATCGACTTGGCCGACGCAATGCCGATGTCGCTCGACGCGTTAATTCGGCGCAGGTTTCGGGATCTGTTCGGCCGGCCATCTTGCCGATCAACCCTGCGCAAGCTTAACATCTTCCCCGGGCTGAAGCCGGGGGATTTTCGGCAGGCGCAAACCTGCTTCCAGTTCGCACTTCACCGGAGAGCCAATGCCCTTCCTCCATGCGCATAGCGCGAAACGAAGTTTCGTCGCGCGACGCCGTGTTCCGGCGCAGGATGTTGATCGCAGCATTGTGGTCGGCATTGGCGCGGAAGCCGCAGTGCTGACAGAGAAAGACCGCTTGGCTCTTGCGGCTTTGTCTGTCCACGGCTCCGCATTCCGAACAGGTCTGCGAGGTATAGGCGGGATCGACCTTGCACAGGCATCCCCCGCGTTCTTCGAGCTTGTAGGCAAGGATGGTCTCGAAGCCGAACCAGCCCTGATTGAGGATCGAGCGGTTGAGCCCGGCCTTTTGCCGGACCATGCGGCCCAGTTCTTCGAGCGTTCCTGTCGCGCTCGCCGTCATGTTCCTGATGCGCAGGTCTTCGAGAACGACCGTTCCGAAGCGCCGGGCGAGATTAAGCGTGGCCTTGTGCTGCCAATCCCTGCGGATGCGGGCGCGGCGCGCGGACAGTTTGGCGACGCGTCTCAGCGCCTTCGCGCGGCGGACAGAGCCGCGCTTGCGACGCGCGGCGATACGCTGTGCGGCGCGCTGGCGTCGCTCGATGGCTTCGAGAGAGCGGGGCACGGACAGGCGCTCGCCGGTCGAAAGCGTCAGCGTGCGGGCGACGCCGCGATCTATGCCGACGGCGGGGCAGATGTTGATCGGCGCGACATGCTCGATCTCGCAGGCGAAGGATATATGCCAGCCGAGCGCGTCGAGCGCGACGGTGACGTTCTTGACCGTCCCGCGGATGGACCGCGTGTCGCGGAACTTTACCCAGCCGATTTTCGGCAAGCGCACGGCGCTCCACTTGCCGTTGAGCTTTTTGACCTCGACCTCGCGCCCCTGAAAGCGGAACGAGTCGTTGACGTTTTTGCGGCGCGGCGTGGGATAGCGCGCGCCGCCTTTGAAGAAGTTGGCGAAGGCTTTGTCCAGATCGCGCAGCGCCTGCTGCTGGCAGGTCTGGGAAACGGCTTCGATCCAGTCGAACTCGGCGCGGAGCAGCGTCAGTTCACGCGCTTGGGCGACGTAATTCAACGGTCTGCCGGTCTGTCGCTGAAACTGCCGCCAGAAGTCGCGGCGCTGTTCGAGCGCGAGATTGTAGATCAGGCGGCACACACCAGAGAACTGGCGGAACAGGACTTCCTGTTCGGCGGTCGGAGCCAGCTTGTAGCGGAAGCCGCGAAGGATCATGCTGCGAATCTAGCAGTTGGTCTAACGAGGCGCAATATGGCTGACAACGCTGACATTCGCAAAGGACGGCACGTCGTCTATGCGCTTCACGCCCATTTGGTCTTTGTCACCAAATATCGCAAGGACGCGCTTTCCGAACTCGCGATCCGCGATCTGCGCTCGATCTTCGCCAAGGTCTGCAAGGATTTTGAGGCTGAGTTGATCGAGTGCAACGGCGAGGACGATCACGTCCACCTGCTTGTCGTCTATCCGCCGAAAGTGGCGCTGTCGAAACTGGTCAACAGCCTGAAAGGCGTTTCCTCGCGCCTGTTGCGCGAATGGAGGCCGGAAGTTCGCGGTCGTTACAAGGACGGCGTTCTGTGGTCGCCGTCCTACTTCGTCGCCTCGTGCGGCGGCGCGCCGCTGAGCGTAATTGCCGAATATGTGAAGTCCCAGAGAGAAGCGCCCGGCGAGCGCTCTCGCTTACCTCCCCGGCCTGAAGGCCGGGGTTTCTCGCGAGGTGGTCGATGAGGCCGCCGGTCAACTTGCGAATGCTGGCTGCTGGGTCTAAGTACGGCTTGTCATCTGCCAATGCTTTGCGCCGGCGGGAATAGTTTCGTTTGCCTTTGGGGGCGGCTGAATCGATTCGCAATCAACTGAATCGTTTGCCGATTTGCTGAATGGGCCTATTATCGCCAACCTCGCGCAATCGGATCAGGCTCCGGCTCGCGCCCTATGACGTCATCTGCGCGATGGCCGCGCCGATTGCTGCGCTGGGTCTGCGCGATCCACACCTTATCGATTTCGATCGCTGGTCAAACCTTTCCTCGTCGCTCTATCTGTTCGCCTTCATCTCGACCGCCACGGCGCTGGTCTCCTTTCTCGCGTTTCGCGTCAGCGACGGCATGACGCGGTTTTTCTCGGTTCATGATCTGATCGCCGTCGTCGCCGCGGTCGCCTCGACGGTCGCCGCCACCAGTTTCTTTCTGTTCACCGTCACGCGGCTCGACGGCGTTCCGCGTTCAACGCCGGCCATCCTCGCGCTCGTTCTCGGCGGCGCCCTGGTCAACGGACGCGCCTTTCATCGAGCGGTGGCGCTGGAGCGGGACAAGGCCGCGCGCCCGCAGAGCCCCGACCAATTGCGCAATCTAGTGATCGTCGGCGCAGACCGGTTTTCGGCGCTGGCGGCGAAGCTGATCGCAAGCCAGTCGCCGCGGACGGCGCGCGTCCTCGCCCTGCTCGACGAACGGCCCGAAATGATCGGGCGCGCCGTGAACGGCGTGCGCGTGGTCGGTTCCGCCCACGACCTCGACGCGGTCCTCGACGAATATGCGATCCACGGCGTCGCAATCGATCAGGTGCTGATTTCCGACATCGGCGCCAACCTGTCCGTCGCGGCGATGCAGGCGTTGAGCGGGGTCTGCGACAATCGAGACATAGAAATTATGTCGCTGGCGGATGCATTCAACCTCAAGCCCAAGCCCGCCGTCGCGCAAGACGCTGCGGAAGCGAAGGCCGAAGCGGCGCCGATCGTGACGCTCCCCGCTTATTTCGGGGTGAAACGGGCGTTTGACGTGCTGGCGTCAGTCGCGCTGCTGACGGCCTTGGCGCCGGCGACTGCGCTGGTCGCGGGACTCGTGCTGATTGACGTCGGCACGCCCCTGCTGTTCTGGCAGGAGCGGATCGGCCGCAATGGCCGGCGATTCTTGCTTTACAAGTTCCGCACCTACAGGGCGCCCTACGACTGGCGCGGCCGGGCAATCGATCCTGGCGACCGGTTGTCCTTGATCGGCCGGCTCATCCGCGCGTCGAGATTCGATGAGATTCCACAGCTGCTGAACATTCTGGTCGGCGACATGTCCCTGATCGGACCGCGCCCGCTTCTGCCGAAGGATCAACCGAAGGACATGTCGATCCGGTTGCTGGCGCGCCCGGGGATCACCGGTTGGGCGCAGGTCAACGGAGGAAACCTGGTCAACCCCGAGGAAAAGGAAGCGCTCGACGCCTGGTACATTCAGCACGCATCGCCCAAGATCGATATCAAGATCCTCGTGCATTCGCTGATCATCGCGGCCACCGGCGAGCGCTTCAACCGGCGAGCGGTCGCAGACGCGCTTCATTGGCGCGGACATTTGGCTCCGAACGCCGATTCTGAGGCGCGTGTCGACGCGTCGTCGTCGCCCCTTCGTGATCGTCCCGCATCGTAATTATTCTTGCCCTCCTATGGAGGCGTAGACCTCAATAGACATGGCTTGCCTGTGCCTCGGTCAGGCGAAGGGTGGCGAGGAGGCTCACATGATGCGCCGCGATGCGGGCCACAAGGTCGCGGCAGGATCCTGTGGCCATAATATTGGCTTGCAAGATGATGACGCGCCGCCGGGCAGGATATGAGCAAAGGCGATTTCTTGAGTATCCATAGGACACATAATCATGAAAACGACACAACTCAGCCTGCGCCGATGGTAACAATTAGGCGAGGCAACGCGCGCTGACACAATTCCGCGGCTCGCCAATTACCATAAATTATTATTTGCTTTGACCAATTATAATAAAATGCCCGAAATGACGCGGTATGTATTGCGTTCTGTGGGGGGCGTCAATGTCAAACATGAACGAAAACGATAGCCGGATTGCTGACGACAAGGTCGTCGCAACCGGCCGGACGCGATTTTGGAACGCGCACCTGGCGTCTGTTTGCTTGGGTATCGGGGCGCTGGGTTGTGTCGCGGCCGCCGCTCTGTATCCGCGATTGCCGAGCTATGCTCTCGCTGTTTTCGGGGGCTACGTTTTGCAGTGCGCGCTTGTGCACTACCTGGGGGTGACCGTCAGGGATGCCTATGTGTCGAGTCCGCTCGCCCTTACCAAGCGGGCCCCAGCTTTGACGATCGGACGCACGCGCATTCCTCTCGCCCTATTGAAGGACATAACTGCGCTCGGCGCGCATTTGGGTTACGAATGCGTTGGGCTGACCTCGGTGGACGGCCAGATTCCCGTGCTCTTTGAGACGCGCGACGCGCGATTGGAGTTTTTCAAGCGCGTTCAGGCGGCGAAGCCCGACATCGCGATTTACCGGGCCCACCGGTAGCTTGGCCACTCCACCAGGCTTCGCGCGCGGGCGGCGCGGCGCGGTTTAGCCCTGTCGGCTCGCCGCTATCGCATGCGGCCGGTCATTGCTTTTCAACAATTCGTCGAAATAGGCGATCGTCTTGACGAGCCCGTCGCGCAGCTGGATTTTCGGCTCCCAATCAAACAGCGCCCTGGCCTTTTCGATGTTCGGCTGGCGCTGTTTCGGATCGTCGTGCGGCAATGGCTGGTAGACCAGCTTCGATCGCGATCCGGTCAATTCGACGACGATTTCGGCGAGTTCCTTGATCGTGAATTCGTTCGGGTTGCCGATATTAACCGGACCGACGACTTGCCGGTCGGTCGCCATCATGCGGATCATCGCCTCGACGAGGTCGTCGACATAGCAGAACGAGCGGGTCTGGCTGCCGTCGCCGTAAAGCGTGATGTCCTCATTCGACAAGGCCTGGACGATGAAATTCGAGACGACGCGGCCGTCGTTCGGATGCATGCGCGGCCCGTATGTATTGAAGATGCGGACGACCTTCGCCTGCACCTTGTGCTGGCGAACATAGTCGAACACGAGCGTCTCGGCGCAGCGCTTGCCTTCGTCGTAGCAGGAGCGAAAGCCGATCGGATTGACGTTGCCCCAGTATTCTTCCGGCTGGGGATGAATCGTCGGATCGCCATAGACCTCCGAGGTCGAGGCCTGCAGAAATTTTGCCTTCACCCGCTTTGAGAGGCCGAGCATGTTGATCGCGCCGATGACACTGGTCTTGGTCGTCTGGACGGGATCGAACTGGTAATGGATGGGCGAGGCCGGACAGGCGAGATTGTAGATTTCATCGACCTCGACATAGAGCGGGAAGGTGACGTCGTGCCGAAGGAGTTCGAAGGCCTTGTCGTCGAGCAAATGCCCGATATTGCCGCGGGTTCCCGTGAAGAAATTGTCGACGCACAGGACATCGTGGCCTGATCCAAGCAGGCGCTCGCACAGGTGGGAGCCCAGAAATCCGCATCCGCCCGTGACAAGAATCCGTTTACGCATCTCGCCCCCACTCGCGCCAGCAGCGCGCCAATGACGTAGTTGAATTCGATTCTTCGGCTCTCCCGTCAAAATGAGAGCGCATCCCGTTTAGCTCCGGGAGGTCGGTCAAGCAACGATTGTTTGATCGCGGCCGCTTCGCTGCGCGCAGACCGCCGAGACTTGCGCGCTTTGCATCGACAGAAGCGACGATGGCGGTCTATAAGCTCCGCCCGAAGCGACCTCGACGCTGGAGTTTCAAGTGCGCATCGCGATGATCGGTTCGGGCTATGTGGGGCTGGTGTCGGGCGCCTGCTTCGCTGACTTCGGGCACGACGTGGTTTGCGTCGACCTCGACCGCGCCAAGATCGCGCGCCTCGAACAGGGCGTGATGCCGATCTACGAGCCCGGCCTGAAGGAAATCGTCGCGACCAACGTCGCGCAGGGCAGGCTGTCGTTCTCGACCGATCTTCCCGGCTCGGTCGCCGGCGCGCAGGCGATCTTCA
>JAJYDD010000189.1 GCA_021777795.1 Pseudomonadota bacterium
ACAAGGCGCCGTTAGAGAGCGCGAGCTTGGCGAGGGGATCGTTCGCCAGCGCATCAGCGCCGGTCAGCACGACGATGGCGTCCGGCGCGAAGCGGGCGACCAATGGCAGCACGGCATCCGCGACCAGCACGGCGAACTCGTCGTCGTTCAGCCCGCGCGGGACCGGCAGGTTGCGCGCGCCGCCGCCGCGCCGGTCTTCGAGCCGCCCCGTGCGCGGCCAGCGGTCGGCCTCGTGGACGGAGATCGTGCGAACCCGCGCATCCCCCGCGAAGGCGTCCTCGACGCCGTCGCCGTGATGGGCGTCGAAATCGACATAGGCGACGCGATTCGCCCCCAGCTCCAGGAACTCCAGAATCGCGAACACGGGATCGTTGAAGAAACAGAAGCCGCTCGCCTTGGCGCGCCCGCCGTGATGCGTGCCGCCCGGCGGATGGAAGACGATGCGCCCCTCGCTTGCGAGCCGCGCCGCCCTCAGCGAGCCGCCGACCGCCGTGGAAGCGCGCTGGAACATGCCGGGAAAGATCGGGTTCGAGGCGACTCCGATCTGGAACCGCCGCCGCGCCTCCTCGTCGAGCCCCTGCTCGCGGTCGGCGCGCGCCACCGCCGCGACATAGTCGGGATCGTGATAGCGCGTGAGGTCCCCGACTTCGGCGACCGGGCTGGTCACATAATCGTCGCCGAGCCAGCCCAGCGCCCGGCACATCGCCTCGACCGCCCCGGCGCGCGGAATGGCCAGCGGATGCGGCGGCGGAAAGGCGGCGCGGGCGTAAATCTCGGCGCCGACATAGAGCGGCGCCAGGGGTTTCACCGGCGGATCGGCTCGTGGCTCAGCGCCGCGCGCAGGAAATAGAAAAGCCCGGTCAGCGCCATCAGCACGAAAACCGTCTCCAGCCCGTGGGTGATGAGTTCGCCGAGTTGGAACAGGCCGCCGAGCGCCCATCCGGCCGCCGCCCCCGCGCCGACGAATTCCGTGCCGACGAGCACAGCGACGCTCATCAGCGTCACGGCGTTGGTCCAGTTGATGGGACGGCTGACAGCCACGGATCGACCCTTTCACGAACTTAACTGACGGCCTATAGCAGCGTCAGCCCGCCAACGGAACAGGCCCCCATGTCCGACGACGCCATCTTCGCCCACGCCGCGGTCGCCGCGCCGCACAGCCTCGCCGCCGCCGCCGGCCGCGACATTCTGATCCAGGGCGGCAACGCCGTCGAGGCGATGGTGGCGATGGCCGCCAGCATCGCCGTCGTCTATCCGCACATGAACGCCATCGGCGGCGACGGCTTCTGGATCATCCGCGACCCCAAGGGCAAAGTGCGCGCCATCGAGGCCTGCGGCTTCGCCGGCGAGAAGGCGACCGTCGCCGCCTACGAGGCCATCGGCGGCCTGCCGACGCGCGGCGCGATGGCGGCGCTGACCGTCCCCGGCGCCATCGGCGGCTGGAAGATCGCGCTGGAACTGGCCGCCGCGCTCGGCGGCCGGCTGCCGCTCGGCGATCTCATGGCGCGGGCGATTTCGCAGGCGCGCGAGGGCGTGGCGGTCTCGCCCTCCGAGCAGCGCTCGCAGCCGCGCGACGGCGGGACGCTCTATGACGTCCCGAATTTCCGCGCGACTTACTTTCAGGACGGCGAGCCGCCCAAGGCCGGCGCCCTGCGCAAACAGCCCCGGCTCGGCGACACGCTCGCCCATCTCGTCCACGCCGGGCTCGACGATTTCTATCGCGGCGACATCGCGCGCGAAATCGCCGTCGATCTCGAAGCGGCGGGCTCGCCCGTCACCCGCGCCGATCTCAAGGCCTATGAGGCGCGCTGGCGCGAGCCGCTGTCGATCAAGACGCGCGCGGCGACGCTCTACAACACCCCGGTCCCCACGCAGGGCCTCGCCTCGCTGCTGATTCTCGGCATTTACGAGCATCTCAATGTGCGCGACGTCGAGGGCGTCGAGCACGCCCATGCGATGATCGAGACCTTCAAGCGCGCCTTCGTCCACCGCGACCGCGCCTGCGTCGATTTCGAGCTGGCGACGACGGATTTCGAGCGCCTGCTGGCGCCGGCCTCGCTGGCGGCCGAGGCGGCGCACATCGACATGAGCCGCGCCGCGCCCTGGCCGCTGCCGCCCGAACAGGGCGACACGATCTGGATGGGCGCCATCGACAAGGACGGCCTCGCCGTCTCCTACATCCAGTCGGTCTATTGGGAATATGGCTCCGGCCTCAACCTGCCCAAGACTGGCGTGCTGATGCAGAACCGGGGCATCGCCTTCTCGCTCGATCCCGCCTCGCCGCGCGCCCTGAAGCCCGGCCGGCGCCCCTTCCACACGCTAAACCCGGCGCTGGCGGTGTTCGCCGACGGGCGGGTGATGCCCTACGGCGCGATGGGCGGCGACGGCCAGCCGCAATTTCAGGCGCAGGTGTTTTCCCGCATCGCGGCGGGGCAGTCGCTGGCCAAAGCCGTCGCCGCGCCGCGCTTGCTGTGGGGCCGCACCTGGGGCGCCGACAGCGTGACGGTGAAGGTGGAGGCGGCCTTCGACGATGCGCTCGCCGCCGGCCTTTCGCGGCGCGGCCACGAGATCGAGCGCATGGCCGCCGACCGCCAAGATTCCTTCGGCCACGCCGGCGCGCTCAGGCGCGGCCGCAACGGCGAGATCGAGGCGACGCACGATCCGCGCTCCGACGGCGAGGCGCTGGGCGTTTAGCGCCGTTTACATCGGGTAAACCGAGCGGCGTCATACAAAGCCCATGTCCCTCCCCGCGCCCCGCTTCTTGCCGCGCCTCCGGCTCAGTGAATTTGGCGTGGGCGCCAGGATGGCGTTGATGGGCGCCGCGCTCGTAAGTTTCGTGGCCGTCGCCTACGCCGCCAAAGTCGCCGGCCGCAGCGCACTTTGGGAAGTGGTGCGCGTCTGCGGGCTCGACAAGCGAATGACGGGTTCGCCGCTGCCCTGCCTTGAGGTGACCGACAGTTTCGTCGTGCTGCGCCCGCCTTTCGGCCCGCCCGACACCATCCTCGCGCCCACCCGCCTGGTTGTGGGGATAGAGGATCCGTTTTTGCAGACAGCCGAGGCCCCGAACTATTTCGCCCTCGCCTGGGAAGCCCGGCGCTGGCTTCGCCCGCCGCCGCCCGCCGGGCGGGTCGCGCTCGCCGTCAATTCCCGGCTCGCCCGCTCGCAGGACCAGCTTCACGTCCATATCGGCTGCCTCGCGCCGGAATTCGCCGGCCGGCTCGGCAACCGGGCGCTGGGGCCGACGGCGCGCACGTGGTTTCGCGGCCCCGACATGGGGCCGGGGCTGGAACTGTGGACCTATCGCACCGGGACCAGCGACTGGGCCAACGTCCTGCCGTTCCGGCTTTTGAAGCCGCTCGCGGGCGATCCTGCGACGATGAAGCGCACGACGCTGGCGGCGACCCTGCTCGGCGGCGAACTGGTGCTGGCGGCGCTACGCTCCCGCCCCGGGGGCTGGTACGCCTCGGCGGAAGACGTGATCGACGGGCGGTGCTAGGCGGGGGCGACGGGCGGCGCTAGGCGGGATCGGGTCGCTGCGGCCTCACCTTGACCGAGCGCGGCAGGAAGACCCCTTCGATCGCGCTTTTTTTCGTGAATAGCCGGATTTCGATCGGGTGGTGCGGGTCGGCAACGTGAAAGCTGAGCTCGTAAGCGAATATGCCCTTGGCCGGCATCTCGAACGACTTCTCGGTGACGGCTTCGTTGACCCGCACGTCGGCCAGCGCCTCGACGCCTGAAAGCGCGCCGTCAATCTCGAATTCGACCCGCGCGATCCAATCGCCGACCGGAAGATTGAGATAGGGCCCGTAAAACAGCGCTCGCGCCGGGCCGGTGAGATCGACGGGATCGCGGATGGCGCGATTGTCGGGCCGGGTGAACATTTCCAGCGGCCATTCGATCTCTTGCGGCCAGCAGCCGGCCATCAGATCGCTATATTCATTGACAGTGCGCTTCATCTCTTCACGCAACTTCGCGGAAGTCGGGGATTCGTATTCGGCCGTGCGGTATCCGCCTCGATCAACCGTAATGTCCCGTGCGATTTGTCCCGAATCCGTAAGGTAGTCGAAGGTCCTCGACGCAAGCCAGTCCCCGCGGCCAGGAAATAGGTGTTCAATGACCGCAGTCGCGATGCGCTCGGGCGATTCGTGACGATTACCGGCGATCAACAGTGTGCGATTGGAACTGAACGGCAGTGCGAGCGCCGATATCACGCGGACGCTAAGGCGAGCAGCTTCCACGGCGCCCAAGCCGCGGCTGGTCATGCCCCAATCCAAGGTGTCTCCAAGATCGTCTGAAAACGCTATGAGGGGTAACTCGCTACTGCAGACAAACCGAGCCAGCGTCGCATCCGGAAAGTCGCTCGTGAGAACGACGCTTCCGCCATTACGCCGGGCGAAACCCTCGCGAAGTTGCTCTAGGCTGGTGATGTGCAAGTGCAGGGTCGCACCTGCAATTGCTTCCACCACACGGCAGACTAAGTTGAATCCCCAATAGGCGAAAGGCGTAGAGACTCCGAAGACGGCCACACCGACCGGGGTGAAAGTGCCGGAACTCATAATTTCGCGCAAAACTCCGTCGCCACGATGTTCGATGAGCCGCCAAAGCCTTCCAAGATCTCACGCAGCGATGCAAGCCGCGCCATCAGCCGAGCACACCGGACGTAAACGAAGCACAAGCCGCCACGCCACCAGGAGAAGGTCGTGCGTATGCCATCACGACCGCCCATTGGCGTCGTCCCCGATCTTGCGCTCCGCATTCGCATGTCGCCACCTCACACAAAGTGGTTCGGCGCGGGCAAAGCCTAGCCGAAGCACGCCCTATTGAACCCCGGCGACGCCTTCTAATTTTGAAATCCAAGGGGAGCAAGGGCGGTCGGAATTAGCGCTTCGGTCCGCGACATGCGGATGCGCAAGCTTACATTAGGAACGAGCAAATCAGACGCCGCCCGAAATTTTTCATGATGACGAAAAAACCGTGATTATTACCGAATTTCCACCTAACAACCTGATTATATACTTTATTTATTTATTTTCTTGTTGTAACTTCTACTATATACACAATTTATTTTTGAAAATAGAACTTTACGGGCCTTTGTAAAAATATTTTTTCTCAGGGGTGGAAATTTTTACGCTCTTCTACGAAGGAGGATATGAATTCTTGGACTCTTGACCTCAATGAGCACGGGCTGTAACAGCGTATACTAAAAGCTTAGGCAAAGAGAGACCATATTTAATGCTGGTGGGACAAGAAACCGCGATAATTCCGATCGGACTTTCTTGCCAGCCTGCGGAACAACTCCGCCGCCTAGGAGGCACGTTTTCAAGAATACTCTCCGAGAACTTTAAGTATCAATCTTCAATTTTGAATTGGATTATTTGTACGCCAGAGGGTGTAGCAGAATTTTTTGAGCGGTACTCTTCGAGAGAAATATGTGCGGAGGATATTTTCTGCGAGAGGCGACCCGAATTAATTCGAAACAAAATATGGCTGCTGCACGAACACCCGGCCGACAATCAGGGCTACCTTTCGGAGGACGCGGAGCGCGTGGCGAAGAAGTTCGAATATCTTCGGCAAAAGCTCTTCGCGTTGAGAAAAATACGCACCAGGACATTTGTGATTTGTCAGGCCGACAACAATCTTACGTTCCACTATATGTGGGAGGATGGGAGAATGGATTACGGATTCGACCGTCGCCGGTTGAACCGCATAAAGGCGAGCATTGACGAGGCATTTCCCTCGGGCCGAAACCGTCTGGTCGTAATCGCGCTGAAGGGCCGCACTTCGAAAATCGACTGGTCGTATCCGACAGCCGTCTTCGAGCCCGACAACAGCGAATGGGGCGGAGACGACGCGCAGTGGAATGAGGTCGCCCATTTGATAGCTTTGGGTCGCAATAAGTTTCCACTTCTACCCGAAAGTTGGCCAAGGCCGGCGTTAACAATTCGAAACTTGCAGTCGGTTCATTCCTTTACCGCTGCGGACGAACGACTCAAAACTGCTGTAGGGCAAAGAATCGACGGCTTGATTCGGCTTGAAGGGGCGGGGGGAGGGGGGCTCTATGGCCCGTATGTTCGCTTACCGGCGGGCTTCTACGAGATGGGGATCAGGTTTGCGGCCTCCGAGATTCGGGGCGCAGCAAGAATGGATGTCGCGTGTGGACTCGATGTGAGCGTTCGCGCGGCGCGGCCGGTCCTAGCTAGTAACCTGATTGATCGAGAAGCCAAGCTTCGAGTGGCGTTCGAAAGAGACATGATCAACGTCGAAGTGCGGCTGTGGTGCGACGACGGATTCGTCGGCGCTATCGAAAGTGTCGCAATCAAGCGCCTTTCGAGTTAAGATCAAGATGGTGACGACCCTCCGCATCAGCACCGTTGCCAGGGCTTCGGCTCCTCACCCCATCCCCCGCCTCACCCACGCCCGCGTCTCGGCCGGTTCGATCACCGCGTCGATCTCCAGGTTCGCGGCCATGTTGATCGCGCCGCCGCGCTCATATTGCTCGGCAAGCAGGCGCTTGAACAGCGCCTCGGGGTCCGCCGCCGCCTCCAGTTCGCGCCGATAGCCCAGGCGCACGGCGCCTTCGAAGCCCATCGGGCCGAATTCGCCGCTCGGCCACGCGGCGATGAGGTCCGGCGCGTGAAAGCCGCCGCCGGCCATCGCCATCGCGCCGAGCCCATAGCCGCGCCGCACCACGATCGCGATCCAGGGCACGCTGAGCCGCGCCCCGGCCAGAAACATTTCGGCGCAGGCGCGCACGTGGCCGCCGGCCTCGATCTCGGGCCCGACCATGAAACCCGGGGTGTCGATCAGCGACAGGATCGGCAGCCTCCAGGCGTCGCACAGACGCAGGAAACGCGCCGCCTTGCGCGCGCCGTCGGAATCGACGGCGCCGCCGAGGAAACCGGGATCGTTGGCGAGCACGCCGAGCGGGCGGCCCTCGATGCGCCCGAACGCCGTAATCATACCGGGGCCATAGGCCGCGCCCAGCTCCAGCGCCGAGCCGACATCGAGCACGCCGCGCAGCAGCGCCCGCATGTCATAGGCGTGCACGCGATTCTCGGAGATGGCGACGCGCAAAGCCTGCGCCTCCGGCGCCGTCCACTCGTCGCGCGCGCCGCGGAACATCCCGAGCGCGGCCTTGGCGACCGCCACCGCCTCGGCCTCGTCGCCCACCAGCGCATCGACGACGCCGTTGGCGGCCTGCACGGCGGCGGGGCCGATCTCCTCGGGGCGGAAGCGGCCGAGGCCGCCGCCCTCGATCATCGCCGGGCCGCCCATGCCGATATTGGCGTCGCGGGTGGCGATGATGAGATCGCAGCAGCCGAGCAGCGCCGCATTGCCGGCGAAACAGCGCCCGGCGACGATCCCGATCAGCGGCGCGCGGCCCGCCAGCCCAGCCAGACGCGCGAAGGTCGTCAGATGCAGGCCCGCGACCATGTTGGCGTCCGAATCGCCCGGTCGCCCGCCGCCGCCCTCGGCGAACAGCACCAAAGGCAGACGGCGTCGGTGGGCGATGTCGAGCAGCCGGTCGGTCTTCTCGTGGCCGCGCAGCCCTTGCGTGCCCGCCAGCACCGTCGCGTCATAGGCGAGCACGGCCGCAGGGGCGCCGTTCACCAGCCCCGTCCCGGTGACGATCCCGTCGGCGGGAGTGTTGGCGATGAGATCGTCCATCGTGCGCCGCGAGGTCTGCGCCGCGAC
>JAJYDD010000190.1 GCA_021777795.1 Pseudomonadota bacterium
TTACGCGGCGCGCGCGCGGCGCGAGGGTCCGCCGGAGATCGCCGCCATCGCCCAGCGCATCAACCGCCTCGGCGAGGCGCTCGGCGATCTCACCGCCGACGTGCGCCATCTGCTGGAGCGCGTGGTCGACGCCCACGACGAGGAGCGCCGCGCCATCGCGCACGAGTTGCACGACGAGATCGGCCCGCATCTGTTCGCGCTACGCGCCAACGCCGTGGCGCTGGCGGCCAAGGTCGGCGACGGCGAGGCGGCGGCGCTGGCGCGCGGCATCGGCGAGACCGTGCAATCGCTGCAAAAGCAGAACCGCCGCATCCTCGCCAACCTGCGCCCGGCCGCGCTCGACGAACTCGGCCTCGTCCCGGCGCTGGAGGCGCTGGTCGAGCAATGGCGGCGGCTGGCGCCGGGGGTGGCGGTGGAACTGACGGCCGAGGCGGATCTGTCGGGCCTGAGCCCGCGCGCGGGGTTGACGCTCTACCGCTTCGTGCAGGAGGGGCTGACCAACGCTTTCCGCCACGCCGAACCCAGCCGCATCCGCGTGCGTATCGCTTACGAAACGCCGACGGCGGCGGCGCCTGAGGGCGATCCGCAACTGGCGGGTTTGCGCGCGCGGGTGGAGGACGATGGGGCGGGCGTCGCCGAGGGGCAGACTCCCGGCATGGGCCTTGCCGGGCTGCGCGACCGGGTGCGCGCGCTCGGCGGCGAGTTCGCGTTTGGGGCCGGCGCGACGCGGGGGGCGTTCATCGAGGCGCGGTTTGGGTTGGCGGGGTAGGGTTTACTCCGCCGCCTGCGCCAACGCCGCTCCGCTTCGCCAAGCCTCCAGCCCCTTCGCCCATTCCTCCTTCACCGCCGCGAGGTTTTTCGCTTTCACGTAGCCGTAGCCGCGCACCTTCTCGGGCAGGCTTGCCAGTGTCACCGCGAGCGCGTGGTTGTTTGAATCAACCTTGGCGATCAACTCGCGCACGAGCGCGAAATAATCCTCGATCAACTGGCGCTCGGCGCGCCGTTCTTGCGCGTAGCCGAACACGTCGAACAGGCCGCCGCGCAGGCCCTTCAGCCCCGCTAGCAGGCCGAACGCGCGCATCATCCACGGCCCGAAGGCGGTCTTGCGCGGCAGGCCGGTGCGCGGGTCTTTGCGCCCCAGGATCGGCGGGGCGAGGTGGAACGTCAGTTTCAGATCGCCCTCGAACGCCTCGCCGAGCGCCTTGGCGAAGGAACCGTCGGTATAAAGCCGCGCGACTTCGTATTCGTCCTTATAAGCCATCACCTTGAAGGCGTAGCGCGCCACCGCCAGCGCGAGACCGGAGCGGCCGCTGCGCGCCTCGGCCTTGGCGACTTCGTCTACCAGGGCGCGATAACGCTCGGCATAGGCGCGGTTCTGATAGGCGGCGAGGAAATCGGCGCGCTTGGCGACGATGTCGGCCAGAGTCTCGGTCTTCTCGGCGGCGGGCGCCTTCATGAAGCCGGCGATGGCTGAGGGGTCAGCGTATGCCGCGCGGCCCCAGGCGAAGGCCGAGAGGTTCATCTCGACCGCCTCGCCGTTGAGCGCGATGGCGCGCTGGATCGCCTCCGACGACAGCGGCACCAGCCCCGCCTGATAAGCGTAGCCGAGAATGAACATATTGGCGCCGATGGAATTGCCGAGCGCGGCCACCGCCGCCGCCGTCGCATCGACGAATTTCGCTTCGCCGCCGGCCGCCGATTGGATGGCGCGCTTCAGCCGCTCGGTTGGCAGCGAGAAATCCGGGTTGCGGGTGAAATCGCCGGGGAACACCTCCGCCGCATTGACGATGACGCCGGTATTGACGCCCTTCACGGTGGACAGCACCGCGCGCGAGCCGGAAACAACGAGATCGCAGCCGAGGATCAGGTCCGCCCCGCCGGGCGCGACGCGGATGGCGTGGATGTCGTCGGGCGAGCGCGCCAGCTTGACGTGGCTGTAGACGGCGCCGCCCTTCTGCGCGAGGCCCGCCATGTCGATCATGCCGCAGCCGCGCCCTTCCAGATGCGCGGCCATGCCGAGGATCGCCGCAATCGTCACAACGCCGGTGCCCCCGACCCCGGTGACGACGATGGAATAGGGCGCCGCCGTCAATTCCGGCCGCGTGGGCTCCGGCGTCGTCGGCGCGCTGGCGGCGGCCTTGCGGGATTTGCGCACCTTGGCCCCCTCGACCGTCACGAAGGACGGGCAGAAGCCGTCGACGCAGGAGAAATCCTTGTTGCAGCTCGATTGGTCGATGGCGCGCTTGCGGCCGAATGCGGTGTCCTTGGGCTGGATGGAGACGCAGTTGGATTTAACGCCGCAATCCCCGCAGCCTTCGCAGACCAATTCGTTGATGAAGGCGCGCTTGTCGGGATCGGGGAATTCGCCGCGCTTGCGCCGGCGCCGCTTCTCGGCCGCGCAGGTCTGGTCGTAGATGAGGACCGTCGTGCCCGCAATCTTGCTGAGTTCCTCCTCGACGGCGAGCAAGTCCTCGCGCGGGTAGATCTTCATCCCCGCCGGCCAGTGTTCGCTCGCCGAATATTTGTCGGGCTGGTCGGTCACCACGACGACGCGCTGCGCGCCGTCGGCGGCGACCTGTCTTGCGATCTGCGGCACGGTGAGGCCGCCCTCGTGACGCTGGCCGCCGGTCATCGCCACGGCGTCGTTGAACAGAATTTTGTAGGTGACGTTGGTCTTGGTGTCGATCGCCCAGCGCAGGGCGAGCGCGCCGGAATGGTTGTAGGTGCCGTCGCCGAGGTTCTGGAACACATGGCCGCGCTTGGAGAAGCGCGCCTCGCCGACCCAGTTGGCGCCCTCGCCGCCCATCTGCGTGTAACCATCGGTGCGCCGATCCATGAACTGCGCCATGTAATGGCAGCCGATGCCGGCATAAGCGCGCGCGCCCTCGGGGATCACGGTGGAGCGGTTGTGCGGGCAGCCGGAGCAGAAATAGGGCGTGCGCGTCGCTTCCTGCTTGATGTCGGCGACCGCCGCGCGCGCTTGCCGCAGCCGGTTGACTGTCAGGCGCAGCGAGTCTTCGTCGTGATAGCGCAGCAGCCGCTCGCCGATGGCGAGGCCGATCTGGTTGGGATCGAGCGAGGCCTTGACGGGGAACAGCCATTCGCCTTTCTCGTCGCGCTTGCCGACCAGCGCCGGCTGCGTGGTCGAGCCGTAAAGCTCCTCGCGCACCTGCACTTCGATCAGCGAGCGCTTCTCCTCGACGACGATGATGAGATCGAGCCCCTCGGCGAAAGCGTGAATCTCGGCCGGCACGACCGGCCAGGTGCAGCCGAGCTTGAACAGCCGCACGCCGAGCGCCGCGCAGCGCGCCTCGTCGAGCCCGAGATCGCCGAGCGCTTGGCGCACGTCGAGATAGCTCTTGCCGGCGGTGATGATCCCGATCTTCGGCGCCGCGCCGCCGGTGAGGATGGTGCGGTTGATTTTGTTGGCGGCGAGCCAGGCGACCATCGCCTCGCGCTTATGGTCCTGTAGCCGCGCCTCCTGCTCCAGGATCGGGTCGGGGGTGCGGATGTTGAGGCCGCCGGGCGGCATTTTGTAATCGGCGGGGATGACGGGGGTCACGCGGTCGAGCCGCGCATCGACGACGGCGGTCGATTCGACCGTGTCCTTGATGCACTTGATGCCGACCCAGACGCCGGCAAAACGGCTGAGGCCGTAGCCGAGCGCGCCGTAATCCAGAATCTCCTGCACGCCGGCGGGCGACAGGATCGGCATCATCACATCGACGAAGGCGAATTCGGATTGGTGGGCGGTGGTCGAACTTTCGGCGGTGTGGTCGTCGCCCATAAGCGCCAGCACGCCGCCGTGCGGCGAGGTTCCCGCGAGATTGGCGTGGCGCAGCACGTCGCCGGAGCGGTCGACGCCGGGCCCCTTGCCGTACCAGAGGCCGAACACGCCGTCGAACTTGCCTTCGCCGCGCATTTCGGCCTGCTGGGTTCCCCACAGCGCGGTGGCGGCCAGCTCCTCGTTGAGGCCGGGCTCGAAATGGATGTCGGCGGCGGAAAATTCCTTCTTAAGCCGTGTGAATTGCAGATCGAGCCCGCCGACCGGGGAGCCGCGATAGCCGGTGATGAATCCGCCGGTGTTGAGGCCCGCCAGCCGGTCGCGCGCCTTCTGCATCAGCAGCAGCCGGGCGACGGCCTGCGCGCCGTTGAGCAGGACCGTCGGCTTGGAAAGATCATAGCGGTCGGCAAGGCTCACGTCGGCGAGCGGCGGACCGGACATATCGTTCATACTATCGCCTCGCGCGCGGGGGATTGCGCCTCTATCTGCGCCGGTTGTCGCCGCGCTGCAAGCCGCGCGCGATCACGAGGCGGCTAACCCGCAGGCGGCCAGCGCCTCGGCCATATGCGCCGGCGCCGGGGCCTCGACGACGAGCGGCGGCGCGCCGGCTTTGAGCGGGATTTCCACCCGGCGCGCGTGCAAATGCAACCACGGCCCGTCGAGCAGGCGCGCGCCGTAGATGGGATCGCCGAGAATCGGCCAGCCCTCGCTGGCGGCGTGGACGCGCAACTGGTGGGTGCGGCCGGTCAGCGGCGACATTTCGAGCCACGCCAGCGGTTTTCCCCCGAGCGCGCCGCGCCCGAGCACGCGCCAGCGGGTCTGCGAGGGCTGGCCCTGCGCGTCGACCTGCATCCACCAGCCGCGCGTGGGATCGCGGCGGCCGAGCGGCTTGTCGACGAGGCCCTCGTCGGCTTCAGGGCCGCCCTCGACGATGGCCCAATAACTCTTGCCGATGCGGCCGGCCTTGAACAATTTGCCGAGCTTCTCCAGCGCCTTGTGATGGCGTCCGAGCACGAGGCAGCCGGAGGTCTCGCGGTCGAGCCGGTGCGCGAGCGCGGGCTTGCGCGGCAGGCCGAAGCGCAGGGCGTCGAAATCGTCCTCCAGGCTGGCGCCGCCCTTGGGGCCGCGATGAACGGCTATCCCGTGCGGCTTGTCTAGGACGAGAATGAGGCCGTCGCGATAGAGGACGCGGGCGAGTATGTCTTCCGGGGTCATGGACGCGCGTGATAACGCCCGCGCCGTCCGGGCGCCATGCCCGAACCAGGAGGCGCCTTTGTATATTCTGGGCATCCACACCGGGTCGCACGACGCCTCGGCGTGTCTGTTTCGCGATTTCGAACTGATCGCGGCCGTATCGCTGGAGCGCCTGACGCGCCGCAAGAACGACGGCGTCCACGCCGGTCGGCCGATGCCGGACGCCGCCATCGACGAAGTTCTGGCGGTCGGCGGCGTGACGCGCGCCGAGGTCGATGTCGTCGCCGCCTCGCGCGCGCTGTTTCCGGCGTCGCTCTACACGATCACCGGCTTGCCGGCGCTGGCGCTGGCGCTTGACCGCCTGCGCGGCAAGGGCAAGCCGCTGCTTCTGGTCGACCGCATGATGCGCAAGCAGCGCACGTTGGATGCGGGGCTGGTGTTCGACGGCGCCCGCTTTCTGGCGGAAAACGGCTTTTCGCGCGCCCGCCTGCATTTCTACAACCACCATCTCGCGCACGCGCTCGCCGCCTATTTTCATGCTCCCGCCGAGTTCGCGCTGCTCCATACCGCCGATGGCGGCGGCGATGGCGTCGCCTACAGCGCCCGACTTGGCTCGCCTTCCGGCTTGCAAGACCTGTTCGGCGGCGACGAGGGGTTGCTCGGCCCCAAGCGCGCCGACAGCGTCGGGCTGATGTTCGCCGGCTTCACCCAGGCGCTCGGCTTCATCGCCAATCGCCACGAGGGCAAGCTCGTCGGCCTTGCCGGGCATGGGGCGCCGGTGGCCGCCGATAGGATCGAGAGCCATTTCCGCGTCGAGCCTGACGGGCAGATCCGCGCCGGGTTTCGTAGCAACCGCGCCATCGCGGAAACCGCCGCCGCCATCTGCGCGGGGCTGTCGCGCGAGGATGCGGCGGCTTCCGTGCAGGAGGCGACGGAGCGGCTGATGAGCGCCTCGCTGCGCCGCCTCGTCGAGCGCCACGGGGCGCGCCGGCTGGCGGTCGCGGGCGGCGTTTACGCGAACGTGAAGATGAACCGGCGCATCTTCGAGGAGGTCGCCGAGGAACTGTTCGTCTTCCCGGCGATGGGGGACGACGGCCTGCCTGTCGGCGGCGCGCTGGATTTTCTGATGCAGGAGCGCGGTTATCCCGAATGGTTCGCCGCCCGCCATCCGCTTCGCCATGTGTTCTGGGGCCGCGACCACCACGCCGACCCCGAGGCGCTGGCGCGTGGGCGCGCCGATGTGACGTTGCGGCCCGAGGAGGACGAGGCGCTGGTCGCGGCGGTTGTGGAGGCGCTCGGGCAGGGCAAGGCGGTGGCGTTGCACGAGGGCCGGATGGAGTTCGGGCCGCGCGCGCTCGGCGCCCGCTCGATCCTCGCCTCGCCCGTGCGGCGCGACATCAACGATTCGCTGAACGCCCGGCTCTCCCGCTCCGAGTTCATGCCCTTCGCCCCGGTGGCGCTGGCGGAGGCCGCCGACGAAGTGTTCGATCTTGCTCCGGGAATGCGCGCGGCGGCGAGGTTCATGACGATCACTTGCAACGTCAAACAGGCGTGGCGCGAGCGCATCCCGGCTGTGGTGCATGTGGATGGCTCGGCCCGCCCGCAACTCATCGAACGCGAGCCGCGGACGCTCTACCGTCGTATTCTGGAGAGATGGCGCGAGGCGACGGGCTTGCCGGTTCTCGTCAATACGAGCTTCAACGTCCACGAGGAGCCGATCATCGACACGCCGGAGCAGGCTCTGGCGGCGCTGGCGCAGAACCGCGTCGATCTTTTGGTGGTCGCCGGCCGGTTGTTCGCGCGGGGCTGACGAGGGCTCGCTTACGAAATCGCCGTGCGACAGCTATATGGGCCGCGCGGGAGCCTCTCGCGGAGCGCTGGGAAACGTGAACGACAAAAGCGAAGAGAAGCCGAAGGCGGGCCTGTTCCGCCGCCTGTTCGGCCTGAGCAGCCCGGCGCCGGAGGTCGAGGCGCCCCCGGCTGCTGAGGCTCCAGAGCCGGAACCCGCGTCGGTCGCGCTGTTCGAGACGCCCACGACGCCCGAACCGGTAGCGCAAGAGGCGGGCTTGTCGGCGCAAGAGGCGGGCTTGTCAGCGCAAGAGGCGGGCTTGTCAGCGCAAGAGGCGGGCTTGTCGGCGCAAGAGGTAGGCGCGCAAGCTATGCCGGCCGCCGCGTTCGAGGCGCCGGCCACCCCCTCGCCGGCCCCCCCATCGCCCGCGCCTAAGCCCAACCTGCTGGGGCGCTGGTTCCGGCGCGGCGAGGCCGCGCCGCCCCCTGCCGCCGAGGCTGCGCCGCCGCAGCCGAAACCGGGCTGGCTGTCGCGGCTGACCCAGGGCCTGTCGCGCTCGTCCTCGACGATCGGGCGCGGCATCGTCGATGTCTTCGCCAAGCGCAAGCTCGACGCCGCTTCGCTCGACGATCTCGAAGACATCCTCTTGCAGGCCGATCTCGGCATCGGCCCGGCGACGCGCATCCGCGACGCCATCGGCAAGGGGCGCTACGAGAAGGGCATCGATCCCGAGGAGGTCAAGCGCCTGCTCGCCGAGGAGGTCGAGCGCACGCTGGCCCTGGTCGCCCGGCCGCTCGACATCGACACCGCCAAAAAACCCTTCGTCATCCTGGTCGTCGGCGTCAACGGCTCCGGCAAGACGACGACCATCGGCAAACTGGCGGCCAAATTCGCCGACGAGGG
>JAJYDD010000191.1 GCA_021777795.1 Pseudomonadota bacterium
TGTCGAGCACGGCGACACACGACCACAAGCGCGGCGAGGATGCGCGCGCGCGCCTCAACGTGCTGAGCGAGATTCCGCGCGAATGGTCGCAGCAGGTGCGGCGTTGGAGCCGATGGAACGCGCGCCGCAAGTCGCAGGTCAACGGCCGCGCCGCCCCGGACGCCAACGCCGAATATCTGTTCTATCAGACAATCGTCGGCGTCTGGCCCTATGCGATGAGGCCGCCCGAATACCAGGGATTGGAGGCGTTCCGGGCCCGCATCGGCGCCTACATGCGCAAGGCGGCGCGGGAGGCGAAATCGCATACGAGCTGGTTGGCGCCTGACGAGGACTATGAGGCGGCGCTAGACCAATTCGTCGCGCGCGCGCTGGGGCCGGAAGTGAGCCGGCCGTTTCTGGATTCGGTGTTCGCCTTCGTGGAGGCGATCGCACCCGCCGGCGCCGCCAACGGCCTGGCGCAGACGCTGCTGAAGCTCACTTGTCCCGGCGTCCCCGACATCTATCAAGGCGCGGAGGGTTGGGATCTCAGCCTCGTCGATCCCGACAATCGGCGGCCTGTCGATTATGACACTCTCGCCGCGGGTCTGGCGGGAGATGCGCAAAATGTGGCGCGCCACCTGCCGAATTGGCGCGACGGCCGCATCAAACAAGCGCTGATTCGCCGCGTGCTGGATTGCGCGCGCGCCCACGAGGGGCTTTTCACCCAAGGCGGCTATCGCGAGTTGCGGAGCGTCGGCGCGCGCGCCGAAAACGTGTTCGCCTTCGCGCGCGCGGACCGGCAAACGGTGGCGGTGGTCGTCGCGCCCCGGCTGATGGCGGGCGAACTTGTCGGCGCCGAAGGCCCAGGCGTGGCGCAATGGGGGGATTGCCGCCTCAAGCTTGAGGGCGAGGCGGCGCTGTTGCGTGAGTTTACCGAAGTTCTGTCCGGTCGAACCCTGGCGCCCAGCGCCGACGGACACTTGGAGCTGGCCGTCGTTTTCGGCGAGTTGCCCGTCGCCCTGTTGATCGGCCCGCTCGCTGCGGCCTCTTAGGCGAAAGCGGCCCCTATCGGTTCAAACTTTCGTGAAGGGCTGGGACGCGCATGACTATTTCCTCGTTTGGCCGAGCCGGATCGGTCAATAAGACACTCATTCCCTTGCCTAGAAAATCCCCAACATTTTATAGTTGGTTCGCGTAGGGAGGCGCGATCCATGGAGAACAGATCAAGTCGCGGCGCCGCTCACCTTCTGGATTTACCAGCAGGGGACAGCGCCGTTCGCGATCTCATGCGCGCGCGCGATTGGAGCAAGACGCCGCTGGGTCCGCCGGAGCGGTGGCCGGAAAGCCTGCGCGCCGTGGTGCGGGTGATGCTGACGTCGCGCTTCGCCATGTGGATGGCCTGGGGGCCGGAGCTGACGTTTCTCTGCAACGACGCTTATCTGCCGACGGTCGGCATCAAGCGCAGTTGGGTGATCGGCAGCCGCTCCGACCGCGTTTGGGCCGAGATCTGGCCCGCCATCGGTCCGCGCATCGAACGCGTGCTCACCTCGGGCGTGGCGACGTGGGACGAAGCGCTGCTGCTGTATCTGGAGCGCAGCGGCTTTTCCGAGGAAACTTATCACACGTTCTCCTATTCCCCGCTCGCCGACGACGCCGGGGCGACGCAGGGCATGCTGTGCGTCGTCGCCGAGGTGACGGAGCGCATCATAGGCGAACGGCAACTGGCGACCCTGCGCGATCTCGGCGCGCGGCTGGCGGCGTCCTCGACCCGCGCGGAAGTGATGTCGGCGCTCGAAGACTGCCTCGCCAAGGAGCCGCGCGATCTGCCTTTCGCGCTCGCCTATCTCGCCGACGAGGAGGGCGCGACGCTGGCGGCGATCCACGGCCTTAGCCGCGCCAACCCGCAGGCAGCGTCGCGCGTCGAATATAGCGACCCGCAACCGGCTTGGCCGCTGGCTGAGGCGCGCGCGGGAGAGGTCGTCGCGACCGAGATCGACAAGGATGTCGTCAAGGGCTTTCTGCTCTCCCACTGGCAGAAGCCGCCCGAGCGGGCGCTGATCGCGCCGATGCGCAGCGCCGAAGGCGGCGCGCCGCTCGGCTATCTCGTGGCCGGCCTCAACCCGCATCGGGCGCTGGACGCGGAATTGAAGGGTTTCGTCGAACTGGTGACGGCGCAGATTTCGGCGGCGATCGCCCGGGCCGACGAATACGAACGCGAGCGCAAGCGCGCCGAGGCGCTGGCGGAACTCGACCGCGCCAAGACGGCGTTCTTCTCCAACGTCAGTCACGAATTTCGCACGCCGTTGACGCTGATGCTTGGCCCCCTGGAGGAAGCGCTGGCGTTGTGCGACGGCGTCGCCCCGGCGCTGCGGCAGCCGATCGAGACCGCCCATCGCAACGCCCTGCGGCTGCTGCGCATGGTGAACTCGTTGCTCGACTTCTCCCGCATCGAAGCGGGCCGCGCGCAAGTCCATTACCAACCGACCGATCTCGCCGCGCTGACGGTGGATCTCGCCTCGTTGTTTCGCGCTGCTCTGGAGCGGGCCGGTTTGCGCCTGATCGTCGACGCCCCGCCTTTGTCGCAGCCGATCTATGTCGATCCCGACATGTGGGAGAAGATCGTTCTCAACCTGATGTCGAACGCCTTCAAATTCACCTTCGAGGGCGAAATCGCCGTCGAGCTGCGCGAGCGCAACGGCAAGGCGGTTTTCAAGCTGCGCGACACTGGCGCCGGCATCCCGGCGCACGAATTGCCAAAGCTGTTCGACCGATTTCATCGCGTCGAGGGCGCGCACGGGCGCAGCTTCGAAGGTTCGGGCATCGGCCTGGCGCTGGTCTATGAACTCGTCAAACAACTCGGCGGCGAGATCAGCGTGGAGAGCGCCGTCGGCGAGGGATCGACCTTCACCGTGGAAGTGCCCCTGGGCCAAGCCCACCTTGCCGCCGACCGTATCGAAGCCCCGGCCGCTCGCGCCGCCTCGACGGGGCGCGCCCAGTCTTTCGTCGAGGAAGCGTTGCGCTGGCTGCCGGGCCAAGACCGGCACGCCGCCATCGTCGATGCGGCCGCGCTGGGCCAAGCCCCCGCCGTCGCGGCTCCCGCCGTCGATCGCCGGCGCGTGCTCGTCGCCGACGATAACGCCGACCTGCGCAACTATATCGCGCGCATGCTGATCGAGCAGGGTTACGAGGTCGAGACCGCGCCCGATGGGCAGGCCGCACTGCAAAGCGCGAAGGCGTCCAGGCCCGACTTGTTGATCAGCGATGTGATGATGCCCAGGCTCGATGGTTTCGGTTTGTTGCGCGCGGTGCGCGCAACCCCGGAATTGCGGGACCTGCCGATCATCATGCTGTCGGCGCGCGCCGGCGAGGAAGCCAAGATCGAGGGCCTTCACGCTGGCGCCGACGATTATCTGGTCAAACCGTTCTCGGCGCGCGAATTGCTGGCGCGCGCCTCCGCCAATATCGCGATGGCGCGGCTGCGGCGCGAAACGGCGGAGGCGATACGTTCGAGCCAGGCCGAAGCGCAGGCCCAGGCGGAGCGGGTGCAACTGGCTCTCGACGCCGGCGCGATCATCGGCACCTGGGTCTGGGACGTGCGCGCCGACCGCCTCATCGGCGACGAACGGTTCGCGCGTTCCTTCGGCCTGCCTCCCGAGCGCGTCGGCGTCGGGCTGCCGCTGGCGGACGTCATGCAATCGATTCACGCGGCCGACCGCGACCGCGTTGCGGCGGCTTTGGAGAGCGCGCTGACAAGCGGCGGCGCCTACCGCTGTGAGTACCGCGTGCGACGGCAGGCGGGGCTCTACCATTGGATAGAGGCGAATGGGCGGGTCGATCTCGATAGCGACGGCGCCCCTGTCCGTTTTCCCGGCGTGCTGATCGACATCGATCATCGGCGCAAGATCGAGGAAGAACTCCGACAGCTCAACGATCAGCTCGAAATGCGCGTCGCCAGCGTCATACGCGAGCGCGAGCAGGCGGAGGACGCCCTGCGACAGGCGCAGAAAATGGAAGCCGTCGGCCAGTTGACGGGGGGAGTCGCGCACGACTTCAACAACCTTTTGACCATCATCACCGGCAATGTCGATATGGCGCGGCGCGCGCTGACGCTGGGGGAAAGCGCGCGCGCCGGTCGCGCGCTCGACAATGCGCAGAAGGGCGCGGAGCGCGCCGCCTCGCTGACGCAAAGATTGCTGGCCTTTTCGCGCCGTCAGCCGCTGGCGCCGAAACTGCTCGACATCGACAAGCTCGTCGCCGGCATGTCGGACCTGCTCAATCGCGCGTTGGGCGAGACCGTGCGGTTGGAGGTGATCTCGACCCCGGGGCTCTGGCGCGCGGAAGCCGATCCCAATCAATTGGAAAGCGCGATCCTCAACCTCGCCGTGAACGCGCGCGACGCCATGCCCAAGGGCGGCAAGCTGACGATAGAAACCGCCAACGCATGGCTCGACGAGCGCTATGCGGCGGCGCACGCCGAAGTGGCGCCGGGCAATTATGTCGTCATCGCGGTGACGGACACCGGCGAGGGCATGTCGAAAGGGACATTGGATCGCGTGTTCGATCCGTTTTTCACCACCAAGGAGGTGGGAAAGGGAACCGGGCTCGGGCTATCTATGGTCTATGGTTTCGTCAAACAATCCGGCGGTCACATCAAGCTCTATTCCGAGGTCAACGAGGGCACGACCGTCAAGATCTATCTGCCGCGCGTGATGAGCGACGAGCAGGAGGACGACGTCAAGCCCGAGGCGCCCGTCGACAGCATCGCGCGCCTGCAATCGGTGCTGGTCGTCGAAGACGACGACGATGTGCGCGCCTACACCGTCGAGATCATCCGCGAGTTGGGTTATCAGGTGTTGGAGGCGCGGGACGGGCCGACGGCGTTGCGTGTTATCCAGGACGAGAAGCGGTCCATCGATCTTCTGTTCACCGATGTCGTGATGCCGGAGATGTCGGGCAAGGAACTGGCGGAGCAGGCGCGGAGGATCCGGCCCGATCTGAAAGTGCTCTACACCAGCGGCTACACGCGCAACGCCATCGTGCATGGCGGCCGGCTGGATCAGGGCGTGCAGATCATCGCCAAGCCCTTCACCTATCAAAGCCTGGGCAAGAAGCTCGAAGAGGTTCTCGACGCCGGCCAGACCGGGCGCGCGCTGGTGGTCGATGGCGATTGGCCTCCCGGCGGCGGCGCCTTGCGTACGCTGGAGCAACTGGGATTCGTCCTGGATTGGACCGCGCGCGCCTCCGAGACGATGGCGCGCCTGCGGGCGGCGCGCGGGCGCTATGACTTCGTGGCGATCTTCGCGGAGCCGCCGGATAAATCGGGCGAACTCCTGGCCACCGAACTGCGGGCGATGCACGCCGACTTGCCGTTGCTGATCGTGGCGGGAGAAAAGGCCGACGATTTTCGGCGACGCTTCGCCGCCGATCCCTTCACGCGCATCGCCCAACGCGCCCAGGGCCCCGAGTGGCAGGCGATGCTGGAGGCGTTCGGCTTGCCGCGCCGGCGCTGAAGAACAAGGCGCCCGCCAAGCCCGAGATGGAAACAGACGGCGCGCCGCCGGCGGCGTCGCGCATCGCCGCGCGGCGGCGGAATCCCGCGCGCTTTCATGCCGGAGGACGGGCGCTGGAGTCCACACAGATAGTTTCGATTGCGGCGCTTAATAATTGCGCCGAAACCGCCGCAATTATTGGCTTTGCCGACGATTGACGAGAAGATTTCACTCTGCATACAATTTTCAACCGACGCGCATGTCGCGCGTCACGAACGGGAGGCTCTCCCTCATGACCGCCGCCGACGCCGTTTCGGGCCTCGCGCCCGCATCGCTGGACACGCCGCAGATCTCGCCGCTCAGCAAAGGCCAGGTGACTTACACCGCCGTCGTGGCTTTGTCGGCCTGGACCTTCGCGGTCTACGATCTCATCACCTTCGGCAATCTGCTGCCGAGGATTCAGCAAGAGTTCGCCTGGTCGAACACGACGGCCTCCTATGTCGCGACCCTCGTTGGGCTGTCCTCGCTCGTCGTCGCGCTCGCCGTTGGTCCCGTGATCGACCGACTCGGCCGGCGCTTCGCTTTGGTGCTGACGACGGGGGGCGCGGCGGTCAGTTCGGGTCTCGCCGCCTTCGCTTTCGGCCCTGTTTCGCTGGTGCTGTTTCGCGCGTTGTCCGGCTTCGGCATGTCCGAGCAGGCCGTCAACGCCGCCTATCTCAACGAAGTCTTCGGCGCCCGCGCGAAGGGCTTTCTCTATGGAATCGTGCAAGCCGGCTGGCCGCTCGGCGTCATGTTGTCCTCGGGGCTGGCGGCGTGGTTGTTGCCGGGGATCGGTTGGCGCGGCGTGTTTCTCGTCGCCACGTTCCCGCTGGTGGTGATCTTCGCCTTGCGCTTCGGGCTGCGGGAATCGCCCTATTTCGTGAAGCTTCAGCAGATCCGCAAGCTGCGCGCCGAGGGCGATGCGGCGGGTTCGCAGGCGTTGGCGGCCCGTTGGAGCCTCGATGTCACCGGCGACCGCGCCAACACCTATGCCGAACTGTTCGCCCCCGCTTTGCGCCGGCAGTCGATTGCGCTTGGCGCGATGTTCTTCTTCAAGATCATCTCCGATTCGCAACTGACGGTGCTGGCGACTTCGGTGCTCGGGCAGGCCAAGGGCATCGACCTCACCAGCGCGCTGTGGACGATCTTCTTCGGCAATGGCGTCGCGGTGCTGGGCTATCTGTTCCTGGGCTGGCTCGGCGACCGGATTGGGCGCCGCGAGACCGTCATCCTCGCCCAGACGCTCGCTGCGGTGATGATCTTCTTGCTGCTGTTCGTCGCCAAGAGCCTTACCGCCGTGGTCCTCGGCTATGCGCTGGTGCTGTTCTTCGCCCAAGGCGCGGCGGCGCCGTTCTTCGCCTATGTCGGCGAATCCTTCCCGACGCGGGTGCGCGGCACGGGGGCGGCGTTCATCAACATCACCGGGCCGATCGGCGGCATTTTCGGGCCGCTGGTCTATGGCGGCTTGCAGCAGGCGGGCGCGAGCCCGACGCTCGCTGCGGCCTCCGGCGGGGTCGCGGCGCTGATCGCGGCGGGTTGCATGGTGGCCGCCCGCTCCATCCGCCCTGGCCAGGAGCTGACGGCGATCTCGCACTGAATGCGGCGCCGGCGCTATTTGCGCGCCGGCAGCCGCCCCTGATGGCCCTTGAGATGCCTGTTCATCAATTCGCCCGCGCCCTTGGCGTCGCCCGCCGCGATCAGATCGATGAGCGCCGCATGTTCCTCGATGGCGCAGGCGGGCGGCGCGCCGTCGTAGAGCAGCACCGCCAGCGAGGTTTTGGCCGCGAGCTGCTGCACGAAGCCTTCGAGCAGGCGGTTTTCGCCAAGCGCCGCCAGCACCGAGTGAAACTCCGTCAGCAGATGCACATAGCGCCCGCGATCGCCGGAATCGCGCGCCCCCTGCTGGCGCTCCACATGCTGGCGCAGCGCGCGGATGTCGTGCGCGGTGCAATGGCGGCAGAGGTCGCCGACGATCTCGCCCTCGATCAGCCGCCGCGCCGCATAGGCTTGCTGCACCTCGGCGAGCGAGGGATCGGCGACGAAGGCGCCGCGGTTGCGATGCAAAGTGACGATGCCGGCGAAGGCCAGACGCCGCAACGCCTCGCGCACCCGCGTCCGGCCAGTCCCCAGCCTCTCCGCGATACGGGTCTCGCTCAGC
>JAJYDD010000192.1 GCA_021777795.1 Pseudomonadota bacterium
CGACGTGCGCTTCTGCCTGACGCCGGATCTGCGCGCCTTCGCCCGCTGCCCGAAAGTCGCGCGCCGCACCTGCCGCGACGATTCGATCACCGTCTCGCCGGTCCGATGAATTACCGCCACGGCTTCCACGCCGGCAATTTCGCCGACGTGTTCAAACATGTGCTGCTGAGCCGGGCGCTCGCCTATCTCATCCAGAAGCCGGCGGCGCTGCGCTTCATCGACACCCACGCCGGCGCCGGGCGCTACGACCTCGACGACGAGGCCGGCCGCCGCTCGCCGGAATGGCGCGATGGCGTCGCGCGGCTGCTGAAGGCCAAGCCGCCGGCGCCGATCGCCGACCTGCTCGCGCCCTATCTCGCGGCGGTGGGCCAATTCGATCCGGAGACCGGCCGGCCGCTCTCCTATCCCGGTTCGCCGGCGATCGCGCAGCACATGTTGCGCGCCGACGACCGCATCGCGCTCTGCGAGGCGCATCCCAAGGAGCATGAGCGGCTGATGGAGGCGCTGGGGCGCGACCGCCGCCTGCGCATCTCCTCGGCCGACGGCTATATGAGCCTCAACGCCTATCTGCCGCCACCGGAGCGGCGCGGCCTCGTGCTGATCGACCCGCCTTACGAGGCGCCGGACGAGGCGGCCCTAGTCACGGCCGCGCTCGCCAAGGCGCTCGGCAAATGGCCGCGCGGCGTCTATCTGTTGTGGAGGCCGATCAAGGGCGGGCTGGAGGACGCGCGCTTCCTCAACGCGATTCGCGCCCTCGGCGCGCCCAATGTGCTGGGGCTGGAGTTGGATGTGGGCGCCGTGGCGCCGGGGCCGCATTCCCCCAGCCCGCTGCATCGCAACGGCCTTTTGTTCGTCAACCCGCCGTTCGGGCTCGTCGAGGAGGCGCGCCTGCTGATGCCCTATCTCACGAAGCTGCTGACCCGCGCTGGCCAGGGTGAATTCGTCGTCGATTGGGTGACGGCGCCGACCTGATCGCGCTTGCCGGCCGCCGCCGCAATGGTTTATCTATAAACGAATATCCCGGAGCGAAACGCATGTCCTTGCCCCCTGCCCTTCAAGGCCGTCTGCGGCTGCCCGTCATCGGCGCGCCTTTGTTCATCATCTCGCATCCGGCTTTGGTGATCGCGCAGTGCAAGGCGGGGATAGTCGGCGCCTTCCCCGCGCTCAACGCGCGCCCCGCCGCCCAACTCGACGAATGGCTGCACGAGATCACCGAGGCGCTGGCGGCCCATGACAAGGCGCATCCCGAGGCGCCGTCGGCCCCGTTCGCCGTCAACCAGATCGTGCATCGCTCCAACACGCGGCTGGAGGAGGATCTGGCGTTGACCGTGAAGTGGAAGGCGCCCATCGTCATCACCTCGCTCGGCGCGCGCGAGGACGTCAACCAGGCGGTGAAGGGCTATGGCGGCGTCGTGTTGCACGACGTCATCAACCAGACCTTCGCCCGCAAGGCGATCGAGAAGGGCGCGACCGGGCTCATCTGCGTCGCCGCCGGCGCCGGCGGCCACGCCGGCCGGCTCTCGCCCTTCGCCTTCGTCGCCGAGACGCGGGCATGGTTCGACGGGCCGCTGGCGCTCTCGGGCGCGATCGCCACCGGCGGCGGCGTACTTGCAGCGCAGGCAATGGGGGCCGATTTCGCCTATATCGGCTCCGCCTTCATCGCCACCGACGAGGCGCGCGCCGCGCCCGAATACAAGCAGGCGATCGTCGAGGGTAGCGCCGCCGACATCGTCGGCTCCGACCTGTTCACCGGCGTTTACGGCAATTATCTGCGCGCCTCGATCGAGCGCGCCGGCCTCGACCCCGAGAACCTGCCCAAAGGCGACGTCAAGACGATGAATTTCGAGAGCGCCGGTGGCTCAAAGGCCAAGGCTTGGCGCGACATCTGGGGTTCTGGTCAGGGCATCGGCGCTGTGAAGGGCGTCGGCCCGGCGGGCGAGTTCATCGACAGGCTGATGGCGGAATACCAAGCGGCGAAGCGACGGCTGAGCGCCTAAACCCACGCGAACGCCCCGCGAAAATGCAGCAGCGCCGGCCCTTCGGCGGAGCGCGCGGCGGCGACGCGGCCAATGACGATAGCGTGGGTGTAGCGCTCCAGGATTTCCTCGATACGGCAGTCGAGCGACGCCAGCGCATCGGCCAGCGCCGGGGCGCCGGTCTCGGCCTCGGTCCAGGCGCCCCCGGCGAAGCGTTCCGCGGCAGGTGCGCCGCCGGCGAAGCGTTGCGCCAGCGTCTCCTGCTCGGGCCGGAGGAAATTGACGGAGAAGGCGTCACTCTCCCGCAGCCGCCGATAGGTGGAGCCGTCGCGTTGCAGGTTGACGATCAGCGACGGCGGGTCCAGCGACAATGAGGCGACGGCGGTGGCCACGCAGCCGGCGCGATTGTCGCCGCGCCCGCAGGCGATGATCGCGACACCCGTTGCGAAGGCGCGCA
The DNA here is from genome assembly GCA_021777795.1 of Pseudomonadota bacterium. Lineage (GTDB taxonomy): Bacteria > Pseudomonadota > Alphaproteobacteria > Rhizobiales > Beijerinckiaceae > Roseiarcus. Next base: position 2,434 of record JAJYDD010000192.1, read on the forward strand.
TCGCTGCCCGATAGCTCGCTTGGCCCGCCTGAACTGCCGCATCATCCATAAGCGCGGCTCTTAACGGCGGCGCTCCGCCGGCGCAATGTCACGCGACGGCGGGCGCCGGCGCGCGCTTGCTGACGCCAATGAGCCAAACTGACAGCGCCGCCACGATGCAGGCGCCGCCGCCGATATAGAAAGCCGGCGTATAAGTGCCGAGCAGCGTGCGCGACAGACCGCCGCCATAGGCCGCCGTCGCCGCGCCGATCTGGTGCGAGGCGAAGATCCAGCCGAAGGCGACGCCCGCCCGATTGGCCCCGAAGGTCTGGGCGGTGAGCCGCACGGTCGGCGGCACCGTCGCGATCCAGTCGAGCCCATAAAAGGCGGCGAACAGGCCGAGACTCTCGTAGGAGAACGAGGAGCCCGGCAGATAGAGCAGCGACAGCCCGCGCAGGCCGTAATACATGAACAGAAGCGCGCGGTTATCGACGCGATCCGACAGCCAGCCCGAGCCGATGGTGCCGAAGAAGTCGAACACGCCCATCAGCGCCAGCACCGAGGCCGCCGTCACCGCCGCTATGCCAATGTCGCCGCAATAAGCGATGAAATGAGTCTGGATGAGGCCATTGGTGCTGAGCCCGCAGATGAAGAACGTGCCGGCGAGAATCCAGAACGTCGGATTCGGCGCGACTTCGCCTAGCACCCCAATCGCCGCGCTGAGCTTGGGCCGCCTCGCCGGCGCCGGCTCCACGGTTCGCGCCCCATAGGCCGGCAGGCCAAGATCGGCCGGCCGGTCCGCCATGAACAGAATCACCGCGACGGCGGACAACGCCAAACCGACAAGCGTCGGCAACACCGCATAACGCCAGCCCCAATGGGTCTCGATCGCCGCCGCCAGCGGCAGAAAGGCGAGTTGCCCGGTCGCCGAACTGGCGCCGAGCAAGCCGAGCACCAGCCCGCGCCGCGCGACGAACCAGCGCGTCGAGACGATGGCCGCCATCACCAGGGCGGTAAGCCCGGTGCCGACGCCGACGACGACGCCCCACAACACGAAAAGCTGCCACAGGCTGGTCATGAACAGCGCCCCGATCAGGCCAACGCCGATCATCGCGATGGCCGAGAGGATGACGCGCTTCAGTCCATAGCGCTCGATCAGCGCGGCGGCGAAGGGCGCGATGAGGCCGTAAAGGAATATGCGCATCGCCAGCGCGCTCGAAATGTCGGCGGCGCTCCAGCGGAACTCATGTTCCAGCGGCCGCAGCAGCGCCCCCGGCAGGCCCATTGCGCCCGCCGTCGTCAGCGCCACGAGGAAGGTCGTGGCGACGACCACCCAGCCGTAATGTATGCCGCGCGCGTCGAGGCGGCGCGAAAGGGTCGAAGCGAACATGACGGCTCCTTGCGAGGCCGCCGTTATGATGATAGGCGTCATCGTTAGTCAAGCGGAGTTTTCGTGAATGCGCATCACCAAACAGCGCGCCGCCGAGAACCGCGCGCGGGTGGTCGACGAGGCGGCGCGGCTGTTTCGCAAGAAGGGGTTCGACGGCGTCGGCGTAGCGGAACTGATGGCGGCGGCCGGCATGACGCATGGCGGCTTCTACAACCATTTCCGGTCGAAGGACGAGGTCGAGGCGGCGGCCTGCGCGGCGGTGTTCGACAAATCGCTGGCGGGCATTCGCGCCGTGGCCGAGGAAGCCGACCCGGCGGCGCGCGCGGCGGCCTTCAGGGCTTATTGCGCCCGCTATCTCTCGGCTGCGGCGCGCGACGCCCGCGGCGCGAGTTGCCCGATGGTCGCCTTCGCCGGCGACGTGTCGCGCCAGAGCGAACTTGTGCGCGCCGCTTACGCCGAGGGGCTGACCGCCTATCTCGACGCCTTCGTAAAGGCTAGCGACCTGCCGCGCGACGCAGCGGTCCGCGCTTATGCCGGGCTCGTCGGCGCGCTGACGCTGGCGCGCAGCGTGGCGGCGGACGACCCGGCGCTATCGGACGAGTTTCTAGCGGCGTCGCGCGACTAAAGCCTGGCTTCGGCGGCCATCACCGCGTCGAGCGCTTGCGCCACGCCATCGCCGCGCGCGGCCGGCGTCACCCAATCGGCTTCCGCCTTCACCGTGTCGAGCGCATTGGCCACCGCCACGCCGAGGCCGCACATTTTCAGCATTGCCAGATCGTTCTCGGCGTCGCCGACGGCGACCGTCTCCTCGGCCTTGAGACCTAGCGTCTCCAGCGCCGCCTCCAGGCCGCTCGCCTTGCTGACGCCGCTCGGCAGCACCATCACCGCGCCCTTGTTGAAGATGATGGTCAGGTCCAGATGCATCTCCTCGATCGTCTTCAGCACCGCCGTTTCGTGCGGCGTGCGCGTGGCGACGATGCAGTGCCCCACCGACAGCGGATCGGCGCCGAGTTCGGCGAGTTTCTCGGCGAAGGCCGGCGGCGGCGGCGGCGCCAGCAGTTTCACCTCGCCGGATTTCGGCCAGAACAGCAGCGCGCCGTTCTCCGCCACCACGAGGTCGCAGATTCCGACGTCCGGGAACACCTCCTCAAGTTCCGGCAACACGCGGCCGGTGACGAGGATGATTTTTCCGTCGCGCGCCTTGAAGCGGTTGAGCGCGTCCAGCGTCGAGGCGCTGACCTTGCCGTCCTTGGCCAGCGTGCCATCGTAATCGCTCGCCAGCGCCACGAAGCGCCGGTCGCTAAAATCGGGAACATTCATCTTAAACTGAACTCCTTGCCACGCCCAAGGCTGTCGCCGGCGCTCGACCGGGATCTGCGATACAACGCCGTTGTCCTTGATTGCCCTCGGATCTCTTTGACCCTCGATCTTGCGCATCGTGTGGCGATAAGGTGAAACGGTCCTGAACGCGCGCGCGTTCCCGCGACCTATCAAGCCAAAATGATCGCCGAGACCAATCGGCCGTAATCGGCCTCGCCGCGATGCGTCTTGCGGCGGTAGCTGAAAAAGCGCGCCTCGTCGGAATAGGTGTCGAGGCCGAGATCGACGAACTGGCCAACGCCCGCCCGGGCGGCCCGCAGGCCGATATAGCCGTGAAGGTCGAACATGGAGCGGCCGGCGTTGCGGCTGGCGACGAAATGCCGCGCCGCCTCATCGTCGCCCGCGAAGGCGTCCACAAACTCCGGTCCCACCTCGTAAGACCCTTGCGCGATACAAGGCCCGAGCGCGGCGACGATTCGCGCGCGCACGGCGTCGAGCCCGACCATCGCGGCCACCGTCGCCTCGACGACGCCGTCGCGCGCGCCCTTCCACCCGGCATGGGCCGCCCCGATCACCCCCGCGCGGGCGTCGGCGAACAGGATCATGCCGCAATCGGCGCCGGTGACCCCGAGCGCCAGCCCCGGCGTCGCCGTGACAATCCCGTCGCAGCGCGGCCGCGCCTCCCAGGGCGCCGAGACCATCACCACATCGGGCGAATGGACTTGGTAAGGCACGAGCAGCCGCTCCGGCGCGACGTCGAGCGCCGCGGCCATGCGGGCTCGGTTCTCGGCGACGGCCTCGGGCGAATCGGAGGAGCCGACGCCGCCGTTGAGCGAGGCGTAAACGCCCTGGCTGACCCCGCCAGCGCGGGTGAAGAAGGCATGGCGCAGGCCCGGGAGATCGAGCGCGGCGGCGCGGATCGGCGCCGTCATCGCGGCCCCTCGAAGCCCGGCGGCGCCGGCAGGCTGCGGCTGGCGATCACCATAGCCTTGAACAGGCCGCCCATCTCGCCCGTCTCCTTGCCGACGAGGCGCCGGCGCGCCTGCTCGAACTCCTCCGTGCGCTCGGGGCTGCGCGCGCATAGCGCCTGGGTGCGCGCGTCGATGCCGATCTCGCGCAGGAAATCGCCCTGATCGACGGGGCCGTAGACCGCCGCCCCAGCCGCGCGGGCGCTGCGCGCCATCGCCGCGAAATCGACATGGGCGGTAAGGTCGCATTCGCCGGGCTCGATCAGCGGATCGACCATGCGGTGGCCGCGCACCGCCTGCAACGTCTCGCCGATCGCGGTGACGTTGTGGCCATAGTCGATGAAAAGCGCGACGCCCCCTTGGCGCACCAGCCGGCCGGCGAGTTCGTAGACCAGCCTATGACCCGTCGGGCAGGTCTCAATGATGTCGCCCTCCTCGCCAGCGGCGGGAATGAACGGCTCCGGCTGGCGGCCGGGCGCGAACATCAGGCCGCCCGATTTGTCGAGCGCGACGTGGCGCTCGCGCCAACGGTTGTTGGAGCGCACATATTGGCGCACCGGCAGCGCGTCGAGGAACTCGTTAGCCAGAAAAATCGCCGGTCCCTCCGGCGCCTCGTCGGCCGAGGCCCCCCAGGCGACCGGAGCGCCGGCGGTCAACAGCGTGTCGTGCTGGATCTCGGCGAGAGTCGCGCTCGCCTCGATCAGCGTCACGTCGAGCGCGGCGCGGAACTCCGGCACGATGCGCGCGGCGCGCAGGGCGTCGCTCATCAGCGTGCCGCGACCGGGGCCGAGTTCGACGAAGCGCAGCGGATCGGGCCGGCCCATCATGCTCCACACCTCGGCCGCCCACAGACCGATCAACTCGCCGAACATCTGCGAGATTTCCGGCGCGGTGGTGAAATCGCCGGCCGCGCCGAAGGGGTCGCGGTTCATGTAATAGCCGAATTCGGGATGCGTCAGCGCCAGCTCCATGTAGCGCTCGACCGTGATCGGCCCCTCCTCGGCGATGATCGCCTTGATGTGCGCGCCAAGCTCGCTCATGCCGAAGTCCGGCTTGCGCGCAGGCTCCAGGCGATCACGACGAGGCCGACGAACACCATCGGCGCGGAAAGCAGCATACCCATCGTCAGTCCGTGGCTGAGCTTTTCGAGATTGGGGTCGGGATCGCGGAAGAACTCGCAGACTATGCGCGCCAATCCGTAAATAACCCCGAAGGCGCCCGTCACCAGCCCGCGCCGGGTCAAGCCGCCGCGCCGCGCCAGCGCCAGCAGCACAACGAAATTGAGCGCCCCTTCGAGCAAGGCCTCATAGATCTGGCTGGGATGGCGCGGCTGGCCGTCCGAACCCGGGAACACCATCGCCCAGGGCACGTCGGTCGGCCGGCCCCACAGTTCCGGCTTGATGAAATTGGCGATGCGGCCGAGGAATATGCCGATGGGCGCGGCCAGACAGGCCAGATCGAGCACCGTCAGCCAGGGGACGCGATA
>JAJYDD010000004.1 GCA_021777795.1 Pseudomonadota bacterium
CTTCGAGATACTCTCCGGCTATGGCGCGACGGAGGCGGCCTCGACCATCTGCCTTTCCGGCGCGCCGCTGGAGCAGCCGGGCGAACTCGGCTGTCCGCTGCCGGGCCACGAGGTCGCGCTGACCGAGAGGGAAGGGCGCTGCGAACTCAGCGTGCGCGGCCCGAATGTGGCGCCGGGATATCTGACCGAGAGCGGGCTGGCGCCCTTGCCCGTCGATGAGCAGGGCTTCTATCGCACCGGCGACGCCGCCGTTGTGCGCAAGCGCGCCGACGGGCGCCTGACGCTGGCTTTCGACGGCCGGCTGGCGGAGGATTTTAAGTTGTCGAGCGGGGTGAAGGTGCGCGCCGGCGCGCTGCGCGCCGCGCTTCTGGTCCATTGCGCGCCTTTCGTGGAGGAGATCGTCGTCGGCGGCGAGAATCGCGACGAACTGGTCGCGGTGATCTTCGCCGGCCGTCGCCCGGACGCCGCCCAGGAAATCGGCCGCGCGCTGGCGGCGTGGAACCTCGCGCATCCCGCAGGCTCGACGCGGATCGCGCGCTTTACCCTTGCGGATTTCGCGCCCGATCGCGGTCGCGGCGAGGTCTCCGACAAGGGGCAGATCGTGCGCGGCGTGTTCCTGCGCAACCATGCCGCGTTGTTCGCGGCGCTGGCGGACGGCCAGGGATCGACCCCCGGCGCCTAACCGTCGAGATCGCGGAAGGGCGCCTCGCGGATGTCGAGAAACTCCTTCAGCGACTTCTCCTTGAGCAGGCGCATCCATTGCCGCCCCTCTTCGGAGGCGTGCAGAATCGCGGTCGTCTCGCGGTTGTAGCTCCAGGAACTCGGCAGGCCCGCCGTCTCCTGATAATGATTGAGCGCGGCCTTGGCGAATTTGATCGCCGCGCCCGGCATACGCGCGCATTTGCGCGCGAGGCGCCTGGCCTCCGGCATCAGTTGATCGCGCGGAACCGCCTTGTTGACGAGATGGATGCGCTCGGCCTCGCGCCCGTCGATGAGGTCGCCGGTGTACATCAGATAGCGCGCGTGCGGCATCGGCACCGTCCAGGGCAGCATCAGCGTCGGCGGCGCCGAGACATGGCGCACCTCGGGCTCGCCGAGCTTGGCGTCCTCGGCGGCGATGGTCATGTCGCAGCACATCATCAGCTCCAACCCGCCGGCGAGCGCGAACCCGTTGACGGCGGCGATAACGGGGATCGGCGCTTCGCGCAGCAGCTTCATGCGCCGCATGTTGGCGCCGATGTCCTCGCGCCAGCGCTCGGCGTCGAGTTCGAAATCCTCGCCGCCGAGATCGAAACCGGTGGAGAAGGCGCGCCCGGCGCCGGTCAGGATGACGGCGCGCACGTCGGGATCGGCGACGGCGCGAACGATCGCCGCCTCCAGGGCGTCGCCAAGCGCCTGATTCATCGCGTTCATCTTCTCGGGCCGGTTCATGGTCAAGACCACGAAGGCGTCGGTGGCGTCCTTCTCCCAGAGAATCGGGTCTGTGCTCATCTCTTCGCTCGCCGTTGTTGACCTCGCTCGCGATGCGGCTTCCGAGCCAGGCTCGGAGACGGTCGCGCTGGATTCTTATGCGCGATGAGCGAATTTCGCGCGAGCGGAATAGCCGGTTTGCTGGAAACCGCAGCCCCCCCGCGCGGCGATCGGCCGGCGCGGCTTGACAAGCAAGAGGCGGGCAGGAAGTCTACCTGCGACCGCCGCGAGGCGCCCGAAATCGATCCCCGCCTTATGTCACGGCGCGGGATGAGCGCATGATGTCGTTTGGACGGAAATGCGATAATTGTCGCGAAATGGGTGCGAGACGACAGAAAAGTCTCCACCCGTGCCGGGATTGACAGACTTGGATAAGGTATTGGAAAGCGCGCCTTTCAGACAATTTCGCGAACTCGCCAAGTTCACCGAGTGGCTTGCGCCGTCGCGCATCATGCCCGCGTCGCCGCGAATTCTCTTTGGCGCGATGCCTGCTGCGGTGGCTAACGCGTATTTCGGCCGCCAGCACTTATGGGCCGTCGGACTTTATACGGCGCATGACATAACTATCGGCGCAGGTCCGTGGCTCTATCACGATGGCGAGCTGTTGTCGGCGCCGGAACTGCATATAAGGCCGGAACTCGTGACGGAGACGCCTCTCCCGCCCGCGACACCGTCGCCGGGCCACAAAGCCGATGGGCCGCATGTGTTGATCGTCGGTCACGGCTATGAAATTTACGGCCACTGGCTGGCCGAAATCCTGCCCAAGCTCGGCGTTCTGCATGCGGCCGGGCTCGATCTCGATTCACTGCGCCTGCTGCTGCCGCACGACACGCCCGGTTTCGCGCTGGAGATGCTGCGTCTTCTCGGCTTCACGGAAGCCCAGTTCGTGCGCTTCGGCGGCCCCTTCGGCAGCGTGACCGTTGGCGAATTGATCGCCTCAAGCTTCCTGCACAACGGCGTGCGCTACGCCGCCACTCTGGAGCCGACGGTTCGGCTGCTGCGGGAGCGCGTCGAGCGGCGCTTTGGTCGGCTCGCGCAGGGGGAATATCCGTCGCGGGTCTGCATCGCGCGGCGCGGCGGCAATCGTCCTTGCGCGAACCGCGATATGTTCGAGAGCGAGTGCGCCGCGGCGGGGTTCCGCATTATCGCGCCCGAGACTTTGCCGCTGCTGGAGCAATGGCGCCTGTTCGCGGACGCGCGCGAGATCATCGGTGAATACGGCTCGGCTCTGCACGGCGCCATTTTTTCCAGGCCCGGGACGATTGTCTGCGGGCTGCGCGGATCGGGCATGCATCCCGGGTTCATCCAGAGCGGCATCGGCGAGCAGCTTCTGCAACCTACGGGCTATGTGTTCGGCGTCAACGAAAGCGACGACAAGGGTCCGTTCCACATCGACCCGACGGACCTCAAGGCCTGTCTGCAACTGGCGTTCACCGGCGCGCCGGCGCCGATGGCGGCGCCCTCCCGCGCCGCGGCGCCGGAGCCGCTCGACAGCGTCGAGGCATATCTCGCCGCCCATGACGACTATCTGCAAGCCGGATTTTTGGCAGAGGCCCATCGCGCGCTTCGCAACGCCTTGCGGCGCGACGCCGAAGCGCCGGGGGCGCAGGCGCGGCTGGCCCGACTCCTGGATCGGATGCAGGCGCCCGGCGCCCTGGCCGCCATCGACGCCGCGCTTTCTCAAGGAGAGGCCGCGCCCGAGAATTTCGCTTTGCGCGCCCGGCTGCTGCTGCGCGCGGAACGACACGAGGACGCCGTCGTCGCCGCCGAGATGGCGACCAAGCTCGCGCCCGAGAGCGCCGAGGCGTGGCGAACCTGCGCGCAGGCGGCCTTACAGGCCGGGCGCAAGGAACTTGCGATCGAGGCCGCCCGCCGCGCCGCAGCGTTGGCGCCGGAGGAAATCCGCCCGCAGCTCCTGCTCTTCGAGGCGCTGATGGCGCAGGGGCAGAGTTCCGAGGCGGCGGCGCTAATCGAGGCGCTTCATCGCAGGGCCCCGCGCAAGGCCGCAGTCGCCTGCGCGTATGCGCGCTTGCTGCTGGAGAGCGGCGAGGTTTCGCGGGCGTTGCCCGTGGCGCTCGCCGCGTTGATGGAGGGGGAGGCGCATGCCGCGCTGAAAGCGCTCGTGGACGCCCTCGTCGGCGCGCTCGCGGCGGAGCGCGCTGCGACTCCGGCAGCCTTGGCGGCCGATATTGCGGTCAAGAGGGCCTTCGCCATCGACTTCGCCGCTGCGGGCAACAGCGCCGCGCATCGCGTCTCGGGCTGGAGCGAGCAGGAAGACGAGCGCGTGTGGGCGATAGGTCCGAGCAGCGTGCTTCTGCTGCCGCCGCTGGACCCTGCGACCGATTGGAGCCTCGAAATTCACGCCAGCCCGCTGACGCATCCGCCGTCGCTTCCCGCGCAGAGATTGACGTTGCGGATGGGCGAGGCGGTGCTGCTGGAAGAGAGCCTGACCAAGCGGGCGTGTCTACGGGCGCTTTTGCCAAAGGAACTGTTCGCGCCGGGCCAGCCGCTGTCGCTGGTGCTGGACCATCCCGATTACGCGACGCCGAGCGAGATCGGGATGAACACGGATATGCGGCCGCTCGCCGTCAGCTTCCGCCTTATCCGCGTGGAGCCGTCGCGTATCCGAAGCGCAGATAGTCCTGGCGGTAGAAACTCTCCACCAGCGGCCTGACCCGCTCGATGTCCTCCGAGTCGACCGGCGTGCCACCATCCGCATTGTGGCTGGCGACGTCACGATGCAGGAGCGTGAGGCCCGTGCGTTGCTCCATGAGCGACACCAGGTTCTCGCCGAGGCCGTCCTCGACGCGCAAGACGTGGCAATTGGGCAACCAGAAATCCGACTGCGGGCGAATGTGGTTCTCCGCCAGATAATTGTTGTCGATGAATTCTCGACTCATGCGCATGAACCATGCGGGCAGGGTCGGCAGGTTCCCGATCTCGCGCACCTGCATCCGATATTCGGAGACGGCGCGGCTCAACGGCTCGCGCACCGTCATGAAAACGAAATCGATGCGCGAAGGGCGCAGAAGCGCCATGATCTGGGCGGCGTCCATGTGTTGCGGCGCGCAGCGACGCAAATGGTTGAGCGATTGTGGCCCGCCGCCGTCGAAAAATTCCTCGCGGAAGCCGTTGCGCTGGAAGAAGGCGCGCAAGGCCGTCCCGGCGGTCTTCGGCACGTGCATATGCAGCACCGATTTCCCATCCCTCACGTAAAGCGGCAAGACGAGCGAGCCTCCAAGCTGATCGCGCCGCACGCCTTGGCGGCGCCACAAAATTGCGAAAAGGGCGCAAGTCAGGCGCGATGCCGAGCTAAGGCGAACCCGGTCCCGGAGTCAAGCAAAGCGCCGCTGCGCGACGGGGAGACATTGCGATGAGAAGCCTTGCCTGTTTGTTGGCTGTGGCCGCCTTCTGTGGGCTGGGCGCGGCTCCGGCGCGGGCTGTGGACTATTGGCTCGGCGGCGTTGATCCCGTCGTGCAGCAATTGGCACATAAGCCCGGCATGCAGGACTATATGGGCCTGGTGAACGATCCCGCGGCTTGGCGCGCGAGCGCGGCCAAGGTCTCCGTGTTCAAAGTGTCGGCGCAATTCATCCTGGTCGGCTCGCCCGATATGATTCGCCGCGTCTTCAATGGCATGCACGCGCGCCATATCAGGATGGCGGTGGAGATGGGCAGCGTTGTGCGCTTGGACCCCTGCGGGGGCGGCGAAGGATACGCGCCGCAGGACATGGCCGACAAGATGGGCAAGAAACTGCGCGCCCTCGGCGTAACGCTCGACGACATGTCGCTCGACGAGCCGGTTTGGTACGCGCATGAGATCAAGTCGGGGATGACGCCGCTGCATCAGCCGTTCTGCGCCTATCCGTTGAAAGTCGTCGCGCAGCGCTCGGCGATGTCAGTTAAGGCGATGCGCAAGTATTTCCCGCACGTGCAAGTCGGGATCATCGATGTCGTCTCGACGAGCCTGGTTCCTCCGGCGCAACTTGCGCATGATGAAGGGGAATATGCGCGCCTGTTGCAAGACGAGATCGGCGCGCCGCTTGCCTATTTTCACGCCGACATCGCCTGGAGGACGAACTGGCAGGCGGCGTTGCCGCTGATGAGACGCGAGATGCGCGCGCTTCATATCCCCTTCGGGATCGTGATTGGCGGCAGCCCTAACCAGCGCACGAACGAGGCGTGGGTTGACGTAGCGCTGCAACGCCTGAAGGCGATCGAGGCCGATCCGGCGACCCGTCCGGATCAGATCGTCGCGCAATCCTGGCAGAACCTGCCGACCCACATGCTGCCGGAGACGCAACCGGGGACAGAGACCTATCTTCTCCTGCAATCGGAGCGCATAGCCGGCCCCTGACAGGCGTCCCACGAACGCTAAGCGAACGGAGAATTCTATTGTTTTTTCCGGCTGTTGCGGATAAATTCTCGCCAACCAGAAGTTGTGGACATTCTCTGTCGCGCCGCGACATCGCTCTGACGGGCCGCCCAAGCTGATGCTGCAACGCCTCGACATCCAGCCGAACGAGTTGGAAGCGCACGCTGTCCAGGCGGCGGCAATGCTGCGTTCGATGTCCAATACATGGCGCCTGCTAGTGCTTTGCAATCTCGTCAAGGGCGAGAAATCGGTGGGCGACTTGCAACGCATCGTCGGCATCAGTCAATCTGCGCTCTCGCAACACTTGGCGACGTTGCGGGCCAAAAAGCTGGTCGCGATCCGCCGCGACGCGCAGACGATCTATTATCGCTTGAACGGCCCGGAAGTCGCAGCGATTCTGACGACGCTCTATGCGCTGTACTGCGGGCCGAGTCCGCTGATCTGCGGTCTCGACGCCGACGGAATCTGAGGCGCCCGCCAACCCGTTGGCGGCGCGTCCTTCCTTTCAGGCAAGCTCGCCGCCCTCGCGGCTCCAACCCATGACGCCGCCGCGATAGTGTCGCACGTCATTGCGACCGCTGGCGCGAACCCGCGCGAGGGCGCTGGCGGAGCGCGCGCCGGAACGGCAGATCAGCGCTACGGGCCGATCGCTCGGCAGTTGCGCCGGATCGAAACGCGATAGCGGCAGGTTCAACGAGCCGGGAACGCGGCCTGCGTTAAACTCCTGCGGTTCGCGCACGTCGACCAACACGCAGGCCCCCGCCCGCAACGCCGCCGCGAGTTCGCTATAAGCGATCTCGTCGTTCGCGCCGCCGCCCTTGAAGACGTCAAACAAACCCATATCCTCGCTCCTGTTTCAAACTTGCGATTTGGCGTCAAGGAACTGCGTCGCCGCGCCGAGCGCGTGGCTGGCGTACATCGCCGCCGGCCCTGCGCCCATGTAGATGGCCATGCCGAGGGTCTCCAGAATCTCCTCGCGCGTCGCGCCCCGTTCGACGGCGGCCTTGGCGTGAAACGCAATGCAATCGTCGCAACGCACCGCTACCGAGATCGCGAGCGCGATAAGCTCCTTGGTCTTCGTATCCAGCGCGCCTGGCTTCAGCGCAGCTTGCGCGATGGCGCCGAAGCCCTTCATCACGTCGCTGGCGCCGCCGCGCAGGTTTCTCAGTTCGCCGCTCAGCATCGTCGCGAGGTCGGGCCAGTCGGTTGTTTGCATGATCAAGACTCCTTAGTGGACGTTGACATGGATTTCTCGTCGTCCCGCAGTACGACGTAGATGGCGGGGATGACGAGCAGGGTCAGGGCGGTCGAGGAGGCGAGGCCGAACACCAGGGAGATCGCCAAGCCCTGGAAGATCGGATCGGTGAGAATAAAGGCCGCGCCGATCATCGCGGCGGCTGCGGTCAACACGATGGGTTTGAAGCGGGTCGCTCCGGCCTCGATCAGCGCCGGCCGCAGCGCGGCGCCCAGGGCGCGGCGGGAGCGGATGAAATCAACGAGCAGGATCGAGTTGCGCACGATGATGCCGGCCAGCGCGATGAAGCCGATCATCGAGGTTGCCGTGAACGGCGCGCCCAAGACCCAATGGCCGAGCACGATGCCGATCAGCGTCAACGGCACCGGCGTCAGGACAACCAAAGGAAGCGTGAACGAACCGAACTGCGCCACCACGAGCAGATAAATGCCGAGCAACGCCACCCCGAACGCCGCGCCCATGTCGCGGAACGTCACATAGGTCACCTCCCATTCGCCGTCCCACAGCAGCGTCGGCCGGGATTCGTCGAGCGGCTGGCCGTGCAGACTGATGACGGGCTTGCCGAGCTTACCCCAATCCATTTTGTCGATCGCCGCATCGACGGCGAGCATGCCGTAAATCGGCGCCTCAAAGCGCCCGGCGAGATCGCCGGTCACCATCTCGGCATAGCGGCCGTTGTGACGGAAGATCGGATAGGAACTCATTTCGTGCGTTACCTTGACGACATCGCCGAGTTCGACATTGGCGCCCTGTCGCGCTGTGCCGCCGGCCGCCAGCGGGGTCGACAGCAGCTTTTCATTCAGCGTAAGTTCGGAGCGGGGCAGGGCGACATTGATGAGGATAGGTTTCAGCCCGGCGCCGCGCTGAGAATAACCAACCTTGGTTCCTGCGATTAACGCCCCAAGCGTATCATAGACCGCCTGTTCCTCGACGCCATGAAACTCCAGCGCCTCCTGATCGATGGAGAAGCGCAGCCGTTCGGCGGGAACGCCGAAACTGTCGTCCACGTCGACGATGAAGTCGACGCTCTCGAAAGCCTTGCGCACCTTGGCCGCCACCGCCCGCCGCGTCTTGGCGTCGGGCCCATAGATCTCGGCGAGCTGCGTCGCCAGCACCGGCGGCCCCGGCGGAACCTCGACGATCTTCAGCGACGAATGCGCCGGCAAGGGCAGGCCCGCCAGCCGCTTGCGAATGTCGAGCGCGATGGCGTGGCTTTCGCGCTTGCGATCGCCCTTGGGCGTCAGGTTGATCGAGAGGTCACCCATCTGCGGTTGGTTGCGCTGGTAATAGTGCCGCACGAGGCCGTTGAAGTTGAACGGCGCCGATGTCCCAGAATAGGCCTGGATCGACACAAGCTCCGGCAGCGAGGCGATGCGATCGGCCGCCGCTTTGAGCACGCGGTCAGTCTCCTCCACCGTCGCGCCCATCGGCAGGTCGAGCATGACCTGCAATTCGGACTTGTTGTCGAAGGGCAGCAGCTTCACCGTCACACTCTCGGTGAAGAACAAGGCGCAGACGGCGAGCGTCGCCGCGCCGACCGTCAGCAGGAACGCCCACGACCTCCAGCGACCCTTCAACAAAGGCGTCGCCACGCGGATATATAAGCGCCCCAACGCGCCGACGTGATGGAAATGCGCGTCCGCGCCGCTGGACTTGCGCTCGAAATGGCGTCCGGCGATCTTCAGCAGCAGCCAAGGCGTGATAATGACGGCGACGAAGAACGAGAACAGCATCGCCGTCGAGGCGTTGGCGGGAATCGGACTCATATAAGGGCCCATCAGCCCGCTAACGAACATCATCGGCAGCAGCGCGGCGACGATGGCCAGAGTCGCGACGATGGTGGGATTGCCGACTTCGGCGACGCCCTCGATCGCGGTCTCCACCAACCCTCGCTTGCCGCGCATTTCCCAATGGCGCACGATATTCTCGACCACGACGATCGCGTCGTCGACGAGAATGCCGATGGAGAAGATCAGCGCGAACAAGCTGACGCGGTTGATCGTGTAGCCCATCATCCAAGAGGCGAACAGGGTCAGCAGGATCGTCGTCGGCACGATGATGAAGGTGACGACGCCCTCGCGCCAACCGATCGTCAGCGCGATCAGCAGCACGATTGAGCCGGTAGCGAGCGCCAGATGAAACAGCAGTTCGTTGGCCTTCTCGTTGGCGGTGGCGCCATAATCGCGCGTCACCGCCACTTCGAGATTGGGGGGAATGATGCGGCCTCTGACGCTCGCTATGCGGTGCAACGCGGCGGCCGCGACTGTCACAGCGTTTTCGCCTTTGCGCTTGGCGACAGCAAGGCTGACCGCCGGACGGCGTGTGAGCTTGCCGTCTGCGCCGCGCGTCATCGTCCAGGCGCGATGGTCCAGCTCAGCGGACCCAACGACCGTCTTGGCGACGTCCTTGACATAGACGGGGCGACCGTCGCGCGTAGTGATGAGCAGCAACCCAATGTCGGGAATCCCCTGTAGAGTCTGACCGACTACGACAGGCATGGACTTCCCGTCCTGCCGGAACGCGCCGGCGAGGAAGGCGCGGTTGGCGTTCTGGACCTTGCTGACGAGTTGTTCCAGCGTCACGCCGTAAAGCGAAAGCTTCTCGGGATCGGGCTCGACGCGGATCTCGGAGGGCGAACCGCCGACGATGAAAGTCTCGCCGACGCCGTTGACCTTTGTGACCTCGTGCTGCAACTCCTCGGCGACCTGATAAAGACCGTTGTCGTTCCACTCAGCCGCCTTGTCGGCCTTGGCCGAGAGCGTCAGCACCAGGATCGGCACATCGTTGATGCCGCGGCCGACGATGAGCGGCTGAGGTATGCCTTTGGGCAGACGGTCCAATGCGGCGCGAATCTTCTCATGGATGCGCAGCACCGCGGTGTCCTCGTCCGTGCCGACGAAGAAGCGCGCGGTGACGAGGACCTGATCGTCGGCGGTCTGCGAATAGACATGCTCGACGCCGTCAATGCCCTTGACGATGTCTTCCAGCGGCCGGGTGACGAGTTCGACCGCTTCGCTCGCCTTGTAGCCATTGGCGGCGACCATGATGTCGACCATCGGCACGCTGATCTGCGGCTCCTCCTCGCGCGGCAGCGAGACGGTCGCGATGGCGCCGGCGACCAGGGCCGCGATCAAGAAAAGCGGCGTCAGCGGCGATTGAATGAAGAGCCGCGTGAGAGTTCCAGACAGGCCCAGTTTCATGGCGCAACGATCCTGTCGCCGTCGGCGAGGCCGGAGAGGATTTCGATGGTTTTGACGCCCTTGTCGTCATGCGTCTCGCCCGGTTGCACGACAACTTCGTCGCCGTCGGCGAGTTTGACGTAATTGACGCCGGCGCGACGATAGACATAGTTGGCGGGGACTTCGATCGTGCGGCGTTTTCCGGTGTCGATATAGACGCGCGTGCGCTCGCCGACGAAATAATCGCCGAGCCCCGAGACGTCGACGTCGGCGATTACGCGCCCGCCTTGGATTTCGGGGTAGACGATACGCACGCGGCCTTCGCGCGTCGCCCCCTGCTCAGTTTCGGAAAGGCCGCGCGCGCCAATCAATACCCTATCTCCGGCGCGCAGGAACTGGGCGTGGCGCTCGGGAAGTTGCAAGCGAAGGACGTATTTGTCCTCAGCCAAGGTCGCGATGGTTTCTCCAGGCATCACGACGCGGCCGAGCGAGACCGGCACGCTCAGCACGCGTCCGGCGCCGGGCGCGAGCACCGCGCCTTCCGACGCCTGCTGCGCAATGACCTCGCGATCGCCCTTCATCGCCGCCAGATTGCGCTCGGCGACGTCGAGATTGGTTTTGGCTTGATCCAACTGCGTCTGGGTGGAGACGCCGCGGCGGGCGAGGGCGGCGATGCGGTCGTAATCGGTCTTGGCCTGGTCGCGCGTCGCCTGCTGCGAAGCGATCCGCGAATCGAGCGCCTGCATCTGCAAAGCGAGCTTCTCGTCGGTAACTTCGGCGATGGTCTGACCGGCCTTGACGTCATCGCCCTCCCTGACCGTCAGCGAGGCGATGGTGCCGCCGATGCGGGCGCGCGCAACAAGCTGATGGACAGGCTCCACGGTGGCGATCACCGCCTTGCGGTCGTTGACATAGGCCTCGCGCACGACGAGCGGCGCCGCGACCGCGGGCGTGGCGGCGAGAAGAAGGAGAAGCGCTAGGCGTCGCATGAGGGCTCCCGAAGTGCGGACTTGACGTATATATCACGCTATGCTAATTCAGCAAGCGTGAAAGTAAGGTTGTAAAAATGGGGCGCTTGAAGGTGAGGCGCTTGCAAGCCTCCGCCGCCGAGGCGGAATGCCTGATGAAGGCGATGGCCTCGCGCCCGCGCCTGATGATCTTGTGCGAACTGCTCGTCGGCGAACGCACGGTGACCGAACTTCAAGGGGCCGTAGGGTTGGCGATGTCGGCGGTGTCGCAGCATCTGGCGAAGTTGCGCGAGGCTGAGATTGTCGCGACGCGGCGCGAGTCGCAGACGATCTATTATTCGTTGTCGAGCGAACCGGCGCGACGGCTGTTGTCGTCGCTCTACGAAATATATTGCGGCCCCGCGTCGGCTGCGAACAGACAACAAAGGAGAAAGTCATGACATTGGATCGCGCTGTTCTCGCCTTCGCTGGCTTCGTGGTATTGCTCAGTCTGGCGCTGGCGCATCTGTTCTCGCCCTGGTGGTTGCTACTGGCGGCTTTCGCCGGCCTCAACATGATCCAGGCCAGTTTCACGGGGTTCTGCCCCGCCGCGATGATTTTCAAAGCCTTTGGCGTGAAAGCGGGCGTGTGCTTCAGATAAGCCAAAGTCATGATGTCCGGGAGCTTCGCGAATACCTTCGGAAGGAGCGTGGCGCGTCGGCATGTGTGATGGACTCGCGCTGCTCGGCTCCGGCGGCTGCGCGGCCTGTCCCCCTGCGAATCTATCGAGGCGGCGTCCCCTCTTCGCATCTTGCGACTGATACAAGCGCCGTGGCGGTGTCCGTCAGCGCGCTCACGTAAACTGGCGGCGTATGCCTGCGGGGGCAATGTTAAATTGGGTTGCGCCGCAGTGTTCGCTTTCGCGGGCATATTCGGCAGGGCGCTTGGGTCGTCAGCAGCCAAGCTCGTCGACGGGCCTCGTTTGTTCGGCGTCTGGATGGTGTTCATTGGCTGGCGATGCGGCGCAGGCCAAGGCGGTGGGATCGATAGGTAGTGCGGTTCCCTATGGAAGCGGCGGCGAGTTTGATCGGATCGGGGGGAGGCGTAGGAATATATCCGGTTTCACCGTAATTGGAGAAGGCCTCCTCGTCCTGTGTGCGCTTCTCGTCGCCTCGTCGATGCCGATGAGTTTCGTGGTTGGCTCGTCGCTGGTGTAGGTGGGCGCCTTCGGCGCAGCCACCGGCTTCAGTTACGCGCTGTCGCGCCCCGGTGATCTCAGGAAGGCGACTTTGTTCGTAGTCGACGGCATTCCCGGCCGCTTCGTCCGCGTAGAGTTCGGCCGGCGCCTGGAGCCGCGCAAATACGCGATACGCATGAGCTTGGCGTTGGCTGTTGTTGACGTCAGGCTCTTCGCTGTCGCTCGCGGGCCGCTCCCTGTCTTCGTGTTCGCTGGTTGCGCACGACGCCTCATCTTCGCGCCCGCGATTGTAACCCGCGGGCCCGGCGTGCCTCTTCAAAACAGGCTCTAAAGCGTGGGCTCCCAGGGTCTTCAAGGACGGGGTGACGTCAGGCGTCGGCCTTCACGCTTTTCAACTTGTCGATGCCGAGCGCGCTAAGCGCCAGCGTCTCATAGAACGGTTCGCTTTCGCCCTTGCGCATCTTGCGGATGAAATATTTTTCGAAGCCGATCTTGGCCGCATGCACCCATTTGCCTGACGACGACCAATTGACGTTGCGCGGCGGAATCTGCGGCTGCGCGACGAAGGCGATGCCGGAATCGCCAAAGTCGGCCAGACACACAGCATTCCACGTGCCTTGAAACGTCGGTTTGCCGCCGCGCAGAATCTGCCCGAGATTGCGCGCGGTAGCCGTGACCATCGATTCGATCATGAAGCCTGTCTTCGGTACGCCGCAGGGCACCGGCGAAGGACCAACCGGCGGAATGGCGACGCAAACGCCGACCGCGAAAATATTGGGGTAAGCAGGATTTTGCTGATGCTTGTCGACGATGACGAAGCCGCGCGGATTGACGAGGCCCTCGATGCCCCGCAAGGGCGCAATGCCGCGAAACGCCGGCAGCATCATGGAAAAGCTGAAAGGCAGCTCCTTCGTGGCCTTCACAGCGCCGTCGTCCGCGATCTCCTCGACGGTCATCTTGCCTGGTTCGACTTTCTTGACCCGCGTGCTCGTCATCCATTTGATGTGACGCTCGCGCAGTTCGCTTTCAAGCAAGCCTTTGGTGTCGCCGACGCCGTCGAGTCCGAGATGGCCGACATAGGGTTCCGATGTAACGAAAGTCATCGGCACCCGGTCGCGGATCTTGCGTCGACGCAGTTCCGTTTCCAGGATGAAAGTAAATTCGTAGGCCGGCCCAAAGCAGGAAGCGCCTTGCGCGGCGCCGATGATGACCGGGCCGGGATTCTTGCAGAAGGCTTCGAAATTGACGGCCGCTTTTTCGGCGTGGTCGATGTGACAGATGGAATTGGTGTAGCCCTCGGGACCGAAACCCTCGATCTCATCGAAGGCGAGTTCGGGGCCGGTCGCGATGATGAGATAATCGTATTTGATGATTGTGCCGTCGGCGAGCGCCAGAAGGTTATCTTTGGCGGAGAGTTTGACGACAGCGCTTGGCTTGAAGGCAATGCCCTTACGCGCCAACGTCGGCGCCAAATCGATCTCAAGGTTTTCGCGCGTGCGCCAGCCGACGGGAACCCACGGATTGGAAGGAACGAAATGGTAGACAGGATCCTTGGTGACGACGGTGAGGCTGTCCTCCCGCCGCATTTGTTCCTTCATCTCGTAGGCCATCACAGCGCCGCTGAGTCCGGCGCCCATAATCACGATCTGGGCCATTGCTCTTCTCCTTGCGCACCTTTAGGCGCTTTCTTGAAATTTCGAATTGAGATAGGTCAATCGCCGATGTGAGCGGCTCCGAAGAGCGCAAAGTAGGATGGAATCTTCGGACGGCCATTTTTGGGCCAGTCGTTGACCCCGCCTGGAAAATCCGGGCAGGGGACGGGGGAAGACCGCGGTGATGTCGATGGCTTCCTGATCGGAGAGCCTCTGGCCTTGAGGAAAGCGGGCGGAGGCCGGGAGCGGTGAAGCCAGAGGGTGTGGTGGATGACGGAGGGGCGATGCACGCGGCGCGACGAGGGCGGAGGAGGCAACCAACCCGTCGACCATGCGGAAATCCGAGCGCACGAGAAAGCGTCTGATCGTTGAGCGGGTTGACCTCAGACACGACGGATCCTAACGGGGAGGCGACCATCTTAGCTGATGTCCAACCCGTCGGCGACAGGTGGTTGAAGGTTACGGTTCCAACCGAATATGAGCTAGCGCCAAAACGGCCAAGTCCAGCGCCGTGTGGGCGCTTCGTGGCGGCGAGGCTTCTCGAGGTTCCGGGCCGTTTTCCGCCGCGCGGCTGTTCCGCTCGTCGGGCGGCCGGGCAGACGAGTTGACCTAGTCGATACAGGAGATCATCGTCCGAACGATCCGGCGCCGCAGGCGACGGCTTGGGTGCGGAAAGCCCCTGGCCCGGGTTTCGCTTTAAGGGCAGCGAGTTCGCGCTTGGTGATGTCGAGAGGATCGCATTCCGCCAGAATGGCCCGGAAGGATGTCCGTTGAGGGTTTTGCTTGTCGAAGACGATGCAATGATCGGCGAAGGGGTGGTCTGCGGCCTCAAATCGGCGGGCATGTCGGTCGATTGGGTGCGTGACGGCGTCCAGGCCGAAGCTGCGCTGCGCGAGGGCGGCTATGCGATCGCCCTGCTCGATCTCGGATTGCCCGGCGCGGACGGCTTTGAGGTTCTCAAGCGAGTGCGCGCCAAAGGCATCGAAACGCCGGTGCTCGTCATCACCGCGCGCGACGGCGTCGACGATCGCGTCAACGGGCTCGACCTCGGCGCGGACGATTATCTCGTAAAGCCCTTCGAATTGCGTGAGTTGCAGGCGCGCATGCGCGCGCTGATCCGCCGACGGGCGGGGCGCGCCACCTCGGCGCTGATCGCAGGCGCAAGCGAACTCAACACCGAGACACATGAATTGTCCCGCGACGGCGTCACCGAAGTGCTGCCGGCGCGGGAATTCGCCCTGATGCTCGCGCTCGTCGAGCGACCGGGCCGCATTCTATCGCGTTCGCAGATCGAAGAGCGCATCTACGGGTGGGGCGAAGAGGTCGAAAGCAATGCGGTCGACGTCTTGATCCACGCGATCCGGCGAAAATTCGGCAAAGACGTCATTCTCAACGTCCGCGGCGCGGGCTGGATGGCCCCAAAATCATGAGGCCGTCGCTCCGCCGCACGGCGCTGCTCTGGATGACGGGTCTGCTCACGGTCGTGGGCCTGGTCACGATCCTGATCGCTTATGTCTATGTCCGCGGCGAAACCGATGAATTCCTCGATGGCCAATTGCGACAGATCGCGCTCAATGCCGGAAACGGCATGTCGGCCGTCGACGCCCCGGCGGCGGCGGACCGTGACCCGGAGGACCAATTCGCCATAACGATCTGGAACGCGCACGGAGACGTCGTTCATCGATCCCTCGCCGGCGTCGATATTCCACGCCAGAGCCGGACGGGCTTCGCCGATGTGAGGGCCGCCGGCGAGCTATGGCACGTTTATACGACCAGCGACGGCAAACGCACGGTGGAAGTCGCGCAGCGCGAAACAGTTCGCGCGGAAATCATTGAAAGCGCGGCCATCGGGGCCGCCGCGCCGATCCTGATTGTGATCCCGCTCTCCTGGCTCGTTGTCGGCTGGGCGATGAATCGCATGCTCCGGCGGTTGGATGCGCTGGCGAGGGAAATTGCCGATCGAAGCGCTATGGCGCGGGAGCCGATCCCCTTGGAGGGCGCGCCGTTGGAAGTGGCGCCGCTCGTGGCCAGCATGAACGGGCTGATCGAGCGATTGCGTGCAGCGTTGGAAACGCAAAAGCGCTTTCTGGCCGACGCCGCGCACGAGCTGCGGACGCCGCTCGCGGCAATGCAGATACAAGTGGACAATCTGGCGGGCGATTGCGAGCGGCCTGACCCGCGCGTGGCGTTGTTGGCGGCCGGCGTGAAGCGCGCGGGCGCGCTGGTGAATCAACTGCTCCGCCTCGCGCGGCTCGATGCGCCCGATCCCACGGGCGGCGGGAAGGCCGATGTGGGCGCGCTCCTGCTCGATTGCGTGGCGGATATCGCGCCGCTTGCGGAACGCAAGGACATTGACCTCGGCGCGTATATTCGAGCCCCTGCCGTCTGTGAAGCTGCGGAAGCGGACGTGCGGACTTTGTTCAGCGTCCTGATCGACAATGCTGTGCGCTACACACCCTCGGGTGGATCGGTCGACGTTTCTCTCTTTTCTCAAGGCGACCAGCCCATCGTCGAGATAGTCGACACGGGCCCCGGTTTGCCGCAAGGTCAGGAAGGCCGGATTTTCGACCGTTTCTTCAGGGGCGTCCCGCACGATCCGGAAGGGACGGGTCTTGGCCTGGCGATCGCGCGGCGCATCGCCGAGCGTTACGCCTTGCGCCTCACCGTGGAAAACCGTGGCGACGGCCATAGAGGCGTATGCGCGCGGGTTGCGTTCGGAGCGGCGCCGAAAGCCGGAACGGGCTAATTCCCTCCTAATTCTGGAGCGCTACAGAGGCCCACAACCCGCCCGCCTCCTTGCGACGACGTCGCTCTCAGGGAACGGGCCTCTCGGAGACTAAAATGAAAATAACCGCATTTCGATTCGTCGCCGCGCTCGGCACGGCGGCGCTCTTGCCGGCCATCGCCTCTCCGGCTTTCGCCTATACCGGCCAGAACCTGGCCCACGAGGCCAAGATCAGCATCGACCAAGCCCGCAGCATCGCGCTCAAGGCCCATCCCGGCAAGATCACCGACGAGGAACTTGAACGGGAAGGCGGCGGCAGCGGGCTTCGTTATTCCTTCGACATCAAGCATGGCCGGGTCACGCAGGAAGTCGGAGTCGATGCGGCCACCGGACGCGTTCTGGAAAACAAGGCCGAAGGCGCAAATCCGGACTGAGCGCCTCGAATAAACGCAAAATACCCGCCCCGCGCTTTGCCGGGCGGGCTTTTCTTTGATGAGGAAGCCATGACCGAAACCCAAAACGACCATGTCTTGAGCAAAGTGCCCGCGGTGACGCTTGGCTTCTGGATCATCAAAATATTGGCGACGACGCTTGGGGAGACCGGCGGCGACGCGGTCACGATGAGCATGTTGCATGCGGACAAGCACGCGAACAACGGCGGCTATCTGATTGGAACCGGAATTTTCCTCGTCATCTTCGTCGCCGCCGTGGTCGCCCAGATTTTGACGAAAAAGTTCAATCCTTGGGTCTACTGGATCGCCATCGTGGCATCGACGACGGTCGGCACGACCATGGCCGATTTCTTCGATCGTTCGCTGGGCATCGGCTACACCGGCGGCTCCTCGATCCTGCTCGCCTGCGTCATCGGCTCGCTGGCGCTGTGGTATTTCACGCTGGGTTCGATCAATGTTCAGACGGTCGCGACGCCGAAGGTGGAAATCTTCTACTGGCTGACGATCACGTTTTCGCAGACCCTCGGCACCGCTCTCGGCGACTGGATGGCGGACGATACCGGGCTCGGATTTGCCGGAGGCGCGCTCGTGTTCGGCGCGGCTCTCGCGGTGCTAGCCGCCTTCTATTATTGGACGCGCATCTCGCGAGTCTTCCTGTTCTGGGGCGCTTTCATCCTGACTCGACCGCTCGGCGCGACCGTCGGTGATTTTCTCGACAAGCCTTACCATCTGGGAGGCTTGGCGCTCAGCCGCTTCTACGCTTCGTCAGTCCTGATAGTCGCGATCGTCGCGCTGGTTGTCCTATTGCCCCAGAGGGCGGGCCGACATCCGTCCGCGACATAGCGCATCGCCGATCGGCTTCGGGATTTGCGATGTTAAGAGGCTTCTCGTTCGGGGTGTTGGCGAATCGGGGAGACTTTCGAGCTGAATTTCGTAAAAGGGCCGCAGCAACGAGGTTTGGCATGGACATACACTGGGCGCATGTCGCCCCCACTCTGTTAGCGGCGTTCCTGGCTTCGCTGGTCGAGTTTGTCGAAGCCCTTACGGTCGTGCTGGCGGTCGGCGCTGTGCGAGGTTGGCGCGGGGCCGTGGGCGGCGCGGGAGCGGCGCTCCTGGTTTTGGCCGCCTTGGTGCTGGCGTTAGGTCCGGCAATCGCCCGGATTCCCCAAAACGTCGTCCAGCTTGGGCTTGGCGCGCTTTTGCTGTTGTTCGGAATGCGCTGGTTGCGCAAGGCGATCCTTCGCTCGGCGGGCGTCATACCCCTGCACGACGAGGAGGAAGCCTACGCCAAGGAAAGCGCGGCCTTGCGCGCGTTCGGCGGCATGACCCAGGGTTGGGACAAGATTGCGGTCGCCACATCCTTCAAGATCACGATGGTGGAGGGCATCGAGGTCGTCTTCATCGTGATCGCCATGGGCGGCGGGGGCCACGGGCTTTTGATTCCGGCCATCGTCGGCGCGCTCGCCGCCTTGGGGTTGGTCTGCCTTCTGGGCCTAGCCTTGCACCGGCCCGTCGCCATGATTCCTGAGAACACCCTGAAATTCGTGGTCGGATTGCTTGTCTGCTCGTTTGGCACCTTCTGGGTCGGCGAAGGAATGGGCATCGTATGGCCCGGGCAGGATTGGTCGCTTGCGGCGCTCAATGCCGGCTATCTGGCGT
Organism: Pseudomonadota bacterium; assembly: GCA_021777795.1. Taxonomy (GTDB): domain Bacteria; phylum Pseudomonadota; class Alphaproteobacteria; order Rhizobiales; family Beijerinckiaceae; genus Roseiarcus. The sequence goes on from JAJYDD010000004.1 coordinate 18,913, forward strand.
CGGCGCTTGTGCTGGTGTTCCTCTGCCGCGCTCGGGCCGCGCGCCCTGTCGCTGCGCGAAGGAGTCAGGCATGAACTGGCTCAGATCGATCTGGTCGGAATTGATCGGCCTGTTCGTCGACGACGGAAAATTCGCCCTTTCCCTGTTGATCTGGCTGATCGCGTGCGGCGTGGCGCTTCCTCGCCTTGGCCTGCCCACATTCCTGCCGCCCGTGACCCTGTTCGCCGGGCTGGTCGTGATCCTGGCCTTGAGCGCAGTGCGGCGAACCGGGCCGCGACCGTGAACGCTGTCGCCGTCGATGTGATGTAAAACGCCGGCGCGACCAAGCGGTTGCGTCGCGACGCATGATCTGCACGAGGCCGACCTGTCCAAACGCGACCTGTTGGTTATCCAGATGGACGGCATCGACATCCGCGAGGACCTTGCGCGGCGGTCGGAGTCGATGGCGAGAGAGACATGTAGCAGCGCGGGCATGATGTCGGCTCTTATCCGCGGGTCGAGGTATCACCGGCCGACGTCGACTTGGCCATTGTGCTATCGCAAGCTTTGTGGGGGCTCTGCCAGAGGTGGCGTCCCGCCAGACGAACCAGGGTAGGACGGCGGGCGCAGTCGGCAGATTGCCGAGCCGTTCAGGTCTCGACGCGCATCGGTTTGGAGGACGCTCTCTGAACGGAAAGAGCTTACAGTGTCGACGCCAGTGGCTTACGTAGCGCGGTGATAGGGGCTGTCATTTCCTCGGCGGGGTAGAGTGCGGCGGGTCGTCGCGCCAAACTTTCGCTAAACTCCGAGGCGCCAAAAGACGGGGTCAATGAGGGCGCCCGTGTTGTCCGAACGTGGTCCCAAGAGGCGCGCAACGGCGCAAGCGAGATTTCCTCACGTAACTACTGAAAACATTGGAGCGGGCGAAGGGAATCGAACCCTCGTATGAAGCTTGGGAAGCTTCCGTTCTACCATTGAACTACGCCCGCGCGCCGCGCCATTCTGGCCTAGCGCGGCTGGAAATTCAACCCCGTTTCGCGCTTTGCCCGCGCGCTTCGAGATCGTAGAGATCCTTCTTGGAAATCTTGCCGACGGCGGTCTTGGGCAAATCGGCGATGATTTCCAAGGCGCCGATCATCTCGTGCTTGCCGAGCTTGTCGCGCAGGAACAGCTTCATCTCGTCAAGGGTCGGCGCGGGCGCGCCCGGCTTCAGCTTGACGAAGGCCTTGGGCTGCTGGCCGCGATAGGCGTCCGGAATGCCGATGACGCTGACCTCCGCCACTGCGGGATGCTGGTAGATCGCCTCCTCGATGACGCGGGGGTAAACGTTGAAGCCGCCGCACAACAGCATGTCCTTGGTGCGGTCGACGATATAGAGATAGCCGTCATCGTCCATGTAGCCGACGTCGCCGGTGGGAAAAAAGCCGTCCGGCGTGAAGGCGTTGTGCGTCGCCTTCCAATAGCCTTTCATGATGTTGGGGCCGCGCACGAGAATCTCGCCCTTCTCGCCGAGCGTGGCGTATTCGCCGGGTTTGGAGACGTCGCCGAAGCGGAACTCGACGCCCGGCAGCGGGATGCCGCAGGAGCCGGGCTTGATCGGCCCGTCCGGCGGCGTGAACGTGCCGGTCGGCGAGGTCTCGGTCATGCCCCAGCCCTCGCACAGCCGGCAGCCGGAAAGCTCCTGGAACTGCTGCTGTACTTCGAGCGGCAGCGGCGCGCCGCCGGAGCAACAGGTCTTCAGCGAGGCGAGATCCTCGAGCTTGATCCCCGGCAGGCCGAGCACGGCGACGAACATCGTCGGCACGCCGCAGAACACGGTCGCCTTCTTGGTCGCGATGTCCTTGACCACCGCCGCCGTATCGAAGCGCGTATGCAGGATGAGTTCGGCGCCGATCGACAGGCCGAGCAGCATGTTGACCGACAGCGCATAGATGTGGAACGGCGGCAGCACCGCCAGCATCCGCTCCTCGCCCTCGCGCAGCGGGTTCGATCCCGCCGCCATGCTCTGGCGATATTGGGCGTTGGCCGCCGTCAGGTTGGCGTGGGTCAGCATCGCGCCCTTGGGCAGGCCGGTGGTGCCGCCGGTATATTGCAGCACCGCGATCGCCTCGGCGGGGTCGCCGACAGGGTGGACGACAGGCGCGGCCTTGCCGGCGAGCAGGTCTTTGAAGGCGACGATGCGCTCGCCATAGGCGACGGGGCTCAACATGCCGCCTTTGGCCATTTGCGCGCGAACGAGATCGGGCGCCGGGGTCATCTCGGCGATCTCGCCGACGACCAGCGTCTTCAGCCGCGTCTTGGCGAGCAGGCGCTCCATCTGTGGATAGAGCGCGGCGAGATCGAGCGTGACGAGAATGTCGGTCTCGCTATCCTCGACCTTGTGCTCCAGCACGCGCTCGGCGTCGAGCGGGGAATAGTTGACGACCGCGCCGCCGGCTTTCAGCACGCCGAAGAATGCGATGACGTAATGCGGCGTGTTGGGCAGATAAAGCCCGACATGCACGCCTGGCCCGACACCGAGGCGCTGCAAGCCGGCCGCGAAACGATCCGCCGCCGCGTCCAACTCGCGATAGCTGGTGCGACGGCCCATGAATTCGAGCGCCGGCAGATCGCCGAAGCGCGCCGCCGAGCGGGTGAGGATGTCCTGCACTGGCCCCGTCGGCAGGGCGGCATCCCAGCGCGCGCCCTCGGGATAGGATTTCCGCCAGGGTTGGGCTTCGGTCAAATCCAGTTTCCTTTCCTCAGATTCACGCGCGCAACGGCGCCGATCGCCTCAGGCGCGGGCGCGGGCGCGCGGCTTTTTCGCCGCCGGCGCGGCGGGCGCGGGCTCGGGCGCGGGCTCGGGCGCTTTGGCCAAGCCGTAAGCGCGCTCCAGCGTCTCCAACTCCTGTGGCAGCATCAGCGCCAGCGAGTGCAACTCCGGCAGCACGTTGGCGCCGGCGATGAGGCCGAAATCGAGCTGGTCGCGATAGCCCTGCACGGTGATGTTGAGCGCCAGCGAATGGGTGGCGATGGAGACCGGGAAGATGTGGATCAACTCGGCGCCGGCCGCGTAGAGCGGTTTGCGCGAGCCCGGCACGTTGGAGATCGTCACATTCGCCGGCACCGGCAGATGGTCGGAGAGATTGGTGCGGCTGTAGAGCAGCGACAGCATCTGAATCAGCATCGGCGCGCCGAGCGCGGAAAACTGCGTCAGCTTGGGCACGAGGGGCTTGAACGGATCGACCTGGCTCTTGGAGGTCTTGGTTTCCGCGATGATCTTTTCGAGCCGCGCCTTCGGGTCGGCGATGTCGCTCGCCAGCGAGCAATACATGCCGAACACCTGGTTGTTGGCGGCGCCATCGCCGCTTTCGCGCAGCGAGATCGGCACGGCGGCCTTCAACGACTTCGCCGGGAGTTGGTTCGTCGCCGACAGATGGCGGCGCAACATGCCGCTGGAGATCGCCAGCACCACATCGTTGAGCTTGCCGCCCGCCGCCGCCGCCACCGCTTTCGCGCGCGACAGCGACACGGAGACGCCGGCGAAGCTGCGCTCGGAGGAAATCTGTTTGTTGAGGCAGGTCGAGGGCGCCGTCATGTCGCCCAGCGACTGCATCGCGCCGGGCTCGGCGAATTTGGCGGCGATGCCGCCGATCGCCTTGGCGATGTCGGGCAAGCCCTTGAGCAGCGTCAGCGGCTGCTGCAACTGCTGCATCCACATGTCGCGCAAGGCGGCGCCGAGATCGGGCGCGCGGCCGCCGAGCATGGCCGCCTGCGTCTTCAGCGCCGGTTCGAGCCCGAGCGGATCGCTCCACAGGCTCGCATAGCCCGCGAACAACTCGCCGACTTGACCCAGCGCATCGGGCGCGGCGGCCTTGGCGGCGGGCGGCGGCGCGATATGGCCGTCGCCATAGACGATCTCCGTCAGCGCCGCGCCGGCGCCGCCGTCGATGAGCGCATGATGGACCTTGGAATAGAGGCCGATCTCGTTGTTCGGCAGGCCCTCGAAGACATAGAATTCCCACAGCGGCCGGGCGCGGTTCAGCAGCTTGGCGTGCATCCAACCGACGAGCCGCTCCAGCGTGGCGCGATCATGCGGGGCGGGCAGGGCGCCGCGAAAGATGTGGCGGTCGAGGTCGAATTGCTCGTCCTCGACCCAACTCGGGTTGTCGAGGTCGAGCGGCATACGCGCCAGCTTCCATTTCAGCATCGGCGCCAGATGCAGCCGCGCGGCGATCTGTGCCTTGAAATCCTCGAAGAAATCGCCGCGATAGCCCTCCGGCAATTTGAAGATCGCCATGCTGCCGACATGCATCGGCGTCTCCGGCGTCTCCAGATAGAGGAAGGCGCCATCAACGCTGGTGAGTTTGCGCGCGCTCATCGGCCCGCCTCCTGCGTCAGCCGGCCATAGCCGAGCGCGAACGGGCCCGAGCGCGCGAAAGGCTTGAACGCGCTCTCCGGCTGCGCCAGCCGGTCGGCGATCGCCCATAGGGCGGCGGGATTGCCGCCAAGGCCGATGTGGCTGGCGAGCAATATTTCGATGTTCTCGGCCTGCGGCCCCTCGCGGCCGATGGAGCAGCGCCAGTTCACCACGCCGTCGAGCTTGGTGTAGATGGAGGTCGCGGGGACCGGCAGATCGCCGCCCAGCGCCACGAGATCGTCGGCGCGGGCGTCGCTGGTCTTTTCGCCGGTCACCTGTTCATAGAGCCGGCGCGCGTTGGAGGCCTGCAAATCGCGCGCGAACGGGCTGCCGAGGGTGACGACGCAGCGCACCGCCTCTGGCATCGCGAGCGCGAGATCGCGCGCGAACACGCCGCCGAGGCTCCAGCCAACCAGCGAGACCTTGGCTCCGCTGTCGTTGCGCAGCCGCGCCAGCCGCGCTTTCAGCGCCTCGCGCATCCGGTAGAAGCCGCCGATGTTGCGGCCAAGCTCCCAGCCCTCCGCGCGATAGCCGAGTGCGCGCAAATAGCGGCGCATCAACAATGTCGAGCCGTCACCGGCCATGAATCCGGGCAGCGCCAGCACCGCGTGGCCGTCGCCGCGCGGGGCGAGCTTCAACAGCGGCGCAAGCGCGAGAGAGGCGGCGAATTCCTGCCAGGCGCGGCCTTCGCTCAACAGCAGCAGCGCGGAGGGCGGTTTCAGCGCGTCCTGCTGGGCGTCTTGGCGCCGCTCTGCGGTTGAGGCGCTGCCCGCCATGTGTTCCCCCCGCGGCGGACGCGCCGCCGCTTGTGTTTTTCCCAATGAGCCTGATACTACGGGGGCAGGCGCGAAGCAAACGGCCGGCGCCCGCGAGGTTGAGGGAGCGCCATGAGCCGGGAATTCGACATCGCGATCTATGGCGCCAGCGGCTTCACCGGCAAGCTGGTCGCCGAATATCTGGCGGGCCTCGGCGGATCGCGCCGCGTGGCGCTGGCGGGGCGCGATGCGGCCAAGCTCGCCGCCGTCAACGCCGAGATCGGCGCGGAATTCCCCGTGCTGGTCGCCGATTCCTCCGATCAGGGCGCGCTGGCCGATCTCGCGCGCCGCTCGCGCGTGGTGCTGACGACGGTCGGGCCTTATCAGCTCTACGGCTCGCCGCTGGTCGCCGCCTGCGTCGAGGCTGGAACGCATTACGCCGATCTCTGCGGCGAGACGGCGTGGATGCGGGCGATGATCGACGGGCACGAGAGCCAGGCGCGGCTGACCGGCGCGCGCATCGTGTTCTCCTGCGGCTTCGATTCGATCCCGTTCGATTTCGGCGTCGCTTATTTGCAGGCCGAGGCCAAGCGGCGCTTCGGCGTTCCCTGCGCGCGGGTGAAGGGGCGCGTGCGCAAGATGAAAGGCACGTTCTCCGGCGGCACGGCGGCGAGCTTTCGCGCCTCGATGGCGGCGGCCGCCAAAGACCCCGCCGTGCTGGCGCAGATGCGCGATCCCTTCTCGTTGACGCCGGGCTTTCAAGGGCCGAAGCAGCCGTCAGGCAACAAGCCGGAATATGACGAGCAACTGGGCGTCTGGGCGGCGCCGTTCATCATGGCGGCGATCAACACCCGCAACGTCCACCGCAGCAATTTCCTGACCGGGCACGCCTACGGCGCCAACTTCGTCTATGACGAGATGATCGTCGCCGGCCCCGGCGAGAAGGGCGAGGCGGTCGCCAAGGCGATCGCCGCCGGCATGGGCGACATGGCCGGCGACAAGGCCCCCAAGCCCGGCGAGGGCCCCTCGCGCCAGGAGCGCGAGAGCGGCTTCTACGATCTGCTGTTCGTCGGCGCCGGGCCGAACGGCGAGCGCCTCGACGTTTCAGTCAAGGGCGACCGCGACCCCGGCTATGGCTCGACCTCCAAGATGATCTCGCAATGCGCGATCGCGTTGACCGAGACGGAGGGGCCGGGCGGGATTTTCACCCCCGTCGCGGCCTTCGGCGACGGCTTCACCGAGAAGCTGGCGCTCGCGGGCCTGACCTTCGCCGTCGAGCGCGAGTGAAGCGTGAGCATCCCCGCGCCGCCGGCGAGGCCGCTGTTCGGTCACGCGCTGTCGCTCGACCGCCATGCGCCGCTGGCCAGCCTCAACGGGCTGGCCAAACAACTGGGGCCGATCTTCCAGCTCGACATGATGGGCGCGAAGGTGGTGTTCGTCTCCGGCGCCAAACTCGCCAGCGAACTCTGGGACGAGACGCGCTTCGACAAGGCGGTGCGCGGGCCGCTGGCGCGGGTGCGCGCCATCGGCGGCGACGGGCTGTTCACCGCCAAGACGCGCGAACCCAACTGGGCCAAGGCGCACAACATCTTGCTCGCGCCCTTCGGCGGCCGTGCGATGCAATCCTACCATGCCGCGATGGTCGACATTGCCTTGCAACTGGTCAAGAAGTGGGAGCGGCTCAACCCGGACGAGGAGATCAACGTCGTCCACGACATGACGGCGCTGACGCTCGACACCATCGGCCTCTGTGGTTTCGATTACCGCTTCAATTCGTTCTACCGGCGCGACTATCACCCTTTCGTCGAAGCTCTGGTGCGCTCGCTGGAGACGGTGATGCTGCAACGCGGCCTGCCGCTGGAAGGCCTCGCCATGCACGGGCGCCTGCGGGCGATGAAAAAAGACCTCGCTTTCATGAACGGCATCGTCGATGCACTCGTCAAAGAGCGGCGCGAGGCGGGGCTAAGCGACAAGAAAGACCTGCTCGACGCCATGCTGACCGGCGTCGACAAACAGACCGGAACGCAACTCGACGATCTCAATATTCGTTATCAGATCAACACGTTTCTTATCGCCGGGCATGAGACGACGAGCGGTCTGTTGTCCTACGCGATCTACGCGCTGCTGAAGAACCCCGAGGTTCTCGCCAAGGCGCGCGCAGAGGTTGACCGCGTGTTCGGCGGCGATCTCGACGCCGCGCCGAGCTACGCGCAAGTGACGCAGCTTTCCTTTGTCAACCAAATCCTAAAGGAGAGCCTGCGGTTGTGGCCGCCGGCGCCGGCGGTCGGGCTCTATCCTTACAAAGACGAGGTGATCGGCGGCTTCCCGATCCCCAAGGGCTCGACGATCAATGTGCTGATTGGTCCGCTGCAACGCGATCCCGAGGTCTGGGGGCCGCGCGCCGACGTGTTCGATCCCGAGAATTTCGCACCGCAAGTCGAGGCCAAGCGTCCGGCCTGGGCGTTCAAGCCGTTCGGCAACGGCCAGCGCGCCTGCATCGGGCGCGGCTTCGCCCTGCACGAGGCGGCGCTGGCGCTAGGGTTGATCCTGCAACGTTTCGATCTCATCGACGTGCATGGCTATCAATTGAAGCTGAAGGAGACGCTGACCGTCAAGCCCGAGGGCTTTCGCATCAAGGCGCGGCTGCGCACCGATCGGCCGCCGCCGGCCGCCGCCGCCGTCGCCGCGCCCGCCGCGACCGTCGAGGCGCCCTTGGCGCGGCCTGCCCACAACACGCCGTTGCTGGTGCTCTATGGCTCCAATCTCGGCACGGCGGAGGAATTTGCGCATCGGCTGGCCGAGACCGCCGACATCAACGGTTTCGTCGCCACGCTCGGCGCGCTCGACGAGTATGTCGGGCCGCCGCCCAACCAAGGCGGGCTCGTCATATTCTGCGCCTCCTACAACGGCGCGCCGCCCGACAACGCCAGCAAATATGTCGAATGGCTGCGCAAGGGCGCGGCGGCGGACGCCTTCGCCGGCGTCAAATATGTCGTGTTCGGCTGCGGCAACAGCGAATGGAGCGCGACCTATCAGAGCGTGCCGCGCTTCATCGACGAGCGCATCGCGGCGCTCGGCGGCGAGCGCATCGCGCCGCGCGGCGAGGGCAATGCGCGCGAGGACATCGACGGGCACTATGAGGCGTGGTTCGCCAGCCTGCGCCCCGCCGCCGCGCGCGCGTTCGCGCTGCAAGCCGGGCTCGACCGCGAAACCCGCAACGAACCGCTCTATCGCGTTGAGACCCTGGGGCCGCAGATCGACAACGCAGCGGCGGCGACGTCCGGCGGCGAGCCGATGCGCGTCCTCGAAAACCGCGAGCTGCTCAACGCGACTGACCGCTCGACCCGCCATATCGAAATCGCGCTGCCTGAAGGGCGCACCTATCGCCCCGGCGATCATCTGGCCGTCGCGCCGCGCAACGAGGCGGGGCTGGTCGCAGCGGTGGCGCAGTGTTTCGGCGTGACGCCGGAGAGCGCGATCAAGCTGGACGCCGCGCCCGGCCGTCGGCCGCTGCTGCCGGTCGGCGTCCCCGTCTCTGTCGGCAAGCTGTTGACCGATTTCGTCGAGCTTCAGAGCGTGGCGACGCGCAAGCAGGTGGAGACGCTGGCCGAGCACACGCGCTGCCCGGTGACAAAGCCGAAATTGCAGGCGCTGGCGGGCGAGGGCGCCTATCGCGCCGAGGTCTATGGCAAGCGGCTTTCGGTGTTTGATCTCCTGCGCCTGCATCCCGCCTGCGAACTGCCGTTCGCGCTCTATCTGGAGATGCTGGCGCCGTTGCAGCCGCGCTATTACTCGATCTCGTCATCGCCGTTGGCGGATGGAGAGCGGGTCAGCGTGACGGTCGGCGTCGTCGCCGGCGAGGCGCGCTCGGGGCTTGGGCTTTATCGCGGCGCCGCCTCCAACTATTTGGCCGCGCGGCGGCCCGGCGATGTCATCCACGCCGCCGTGCGCGAGACCAAGGCGGGCTTCCGCCTGCCCGACGGTCTCATGACGCCGCTGGTGATGATCGGCCCCGGCACCGGGCTCGCGCCGTTTCGCGCTTTCCTGCGCGAGCGCGCGGCGCTGCGCGATAACGGCGCGACGCTGGGGCCTGCGATGCTGTTCTTCGGCTGCCGAAGGCGGCACGAGGATTTCCTCTACGCCGAGGAGCTGCAGGGCTACGCGGCGCAGGGGCTGGTCGATCTGCATGTCGCCTTCTCGCGCGCGCCCGACGCGCCCCGGACTTACGTGCAAGACCTCATGCGGCGCGAGGCGGATGCGCTGTGGCTGCTGCTGGAAGCGGGCGCCGTCGTCTATGTCTGCGGCGACGGCGCGCGCATGGAGCCTGACGTGAAGCGCGCGCTGATTGAGATTCACAGCGCGAAGACAGGCGCCCCGACGCCAGCCAGCGAAGCTTGGATGGCGGAGCTTGGCGCCGCCGGGCGCTATGCGCTCGACGTTTGGTCGGGCGGTTGAGGCAGATCGCATCTTCAGGAGCAACGGAATGAAATTGGCTATCGCCGCGATGTTTGTCGTCGGCCTTTGCGCGGCGCCGGTTCAGGCGGCCGAGACCTCTTGCGGCGAGAGCGTGCGCCTCAGCGTCGATCCCCCGTCGCGGTTGGACGATGTCGCCGCGACCCTTCGCCGGCGGCTGGCGGCGGCCGGCGAAAAGAAGCCCTCGGTCGAACGCGACGGCGCGGCGGCGTTGCGCGTCGTGCTGCCGCCCGGCGCCCGCGATAGTCTGCTGACCCGCCCGGCCAAGATCGAATTCCGCCTGGTCGCCAAATCCGCCGACGAGCCGGGCGCCGAAGCGTTTCCCCGCCTCGACGGCGGGACGGAGCGCGTCGAGCCGCAAATCCTCCTCGACGAGGAGCGGCTGCGCCAGATCAGGGTCAAGTCGGAGCCGAACCCAGCTGGCGGGGCGCCTATCGTCGCCATCGCCTTCCATCTCGAAACCCAGGGCGTCAACAACCTCTTGACGGGAACGTTGCAGGCGGTGGGCCGCAGGCTCGCCATCCTCGTTGACGACCGCATCATCGCCGATCCCGTACTGCGCGGGCCGGTGGCGTCGCTGACGGGCGAGATTTCCGGCGGCTTCACGCTCGCCTCGGCCGAGGAACTGGTGGCGCTGCTCGCCAACGGCCGGCTGCGCGGCCGTGTCGCGATCCTCTCCCGCCAGCCTGCGCCCTGCGTGACCCACTGACGCAGAGTTTCACGCGGACGCAACCCGCCCTCGCCGGTCACGCTGGCTCCACCAGCCGGACGGCGGGGCTGGCGGCAAGGATCGCCTCGACCGCCTCGGCGACGTCCTCGGCCTCGACCTCGGCGGCGCCGGCATAGTCGATGCGCGCCTCGCACGGGCCGTCGTCGCGCAAGACCAGCAGAACGAAGACGAAGCCGTCGTCGGCGTTGATCGACAAGGCCCAGCCTTCGTCCCCCGTCTGCGGACCGAGCGCCGGCACGTCACGCGCAAGCAATTGGTCGCGCAGCCAGACCGCCAGACGCTTCTGATGCTCCGGCGCGGCGTATAGCGCGGGGGCGTCGAAGGCGAATGTCCACAAAGCGGGGCTCCGTTGGCGGTGATGGACCGCAAGGTAAGGCGAACTTGTAAAAGAAATTTGCGGGAGTTGCATAGAATGACCAATATAAATTGCCGCAAAGATCGAAGCCAAAGCGTCGTTATCGTAAATCCACGGAAACGAGAGGCGTTCACGCCGGCGAAATTTTCCATCTTGGCGCGGTCGAGAGGACAATCAAGAACCCTCAGTCAGACGCAGGCTTGCATTTCACGCGCCAACCCGGCGCCTTTGAGGGGCGTCCGTTCGAGCCGAAACGGATTCTTGGTCATTACGAGCGAAGCTATCCATCGCGGCGTGATCGTTGGCGAGCGGAAAAGCGTTTCCAGCGTTTGCGAAAATTTCATTCCGGCTATGTCATCCTGGCGTCGCCAACCACGCCCCTCTGCAAGCGTCTTATTTTCCGCGCTTCACCGGGAAATAAATTCAGTAAAATATCGTGATTTTTTACAGTATGAACTGACAAGCGGCCACGGTCATGCACGAGGATAATAAAACTCTCCGGCGGGTGCAAGTAATCAAACTGGTCGTCGCTGCGATAAGTGCGATACGGCTCGTTCCTCATATTGTGCTATTCGCGACTAGTCGGAAAAAAAAATTGCTGGATCTTGATCTTCAGGCTTGGACTCAACGATATGGCCCGTATAATGCAGGCAATGAATTCGTAAAAATTGTTAATTTCGTTTATACCATGACCTATTTTCAAGAATACAGGTCCGTATTTTACTTTCGTCACCGCTATTTTGGTCACGTGCTGGGAGTTTTTTGTCGGGGTATGCCTGGGGTCGCCATCAATGCTGGGACGTGCGGACCGGGACTGTTCCTCCAACACGGATTTGGAACTCTGATTTCCGCCGATTCGATTGGCGCGAACGTAACTGTCGGGCAATTGAGTTCAATCGGCTACGGCATAAACGGGATCGACCGCCCGACTATCGGCGACAATGTTATCGTCGGCGCCGGCGCGCGCGTACTCGGACGAATTCGGGTTGGCGACAATGCCAGAATCGCCCCGAACTCGCTCGTCATCTCCAATGTGCCCGCAAATTGCGTTGTGATGGGCGTCCCGGCCAAGGTTCTCTGGGACAAGGGTGGAGCGGCGCCCTCGTCCTAGAGGTTCCCCAAACTGTTTGAGGGTCTGCTCTACTCCGCTGGCGACGGCAGCGCCGCATGTCCGTCGCGTTGCTCCTCGCGCGGCTTCTCCTCGCGGGCCTTTTCCTCGCGCGGCGCCAACAGCCATTTGAACAGCCGCCACGTCAGCCGCCCGATGTCGTCGAGCACCGTGAACACCGCCGGCACGAACACCAGGCTCAGCAGCGTCGACACCACCAGGCCGCCGATCACCGCAATCGCCATCGGCGAGCGGAAGCCGCCGCCGTCGCCGACGCCCGCCGCCGAGGGCAACATGCCCGCCGCCATCGCGATCGTCGTCATCACGATCGGCCGCGCGCGCTTGCGGCCGGCCTCGACCAAGGCTTCCAGACGCGGCGTCCCCTCCGCGATCGCTTCAACGGCGAAATCGACCAGCATGATCGCGTTCTTGGTGACGATGCCCATCAGCATCAGGATGCCGATGACGACCGGCATAGACATCGCCTTGTGGGTGATGAGCAAGGCGATGATCGAGCCGCCGATGGAGAGCGGCAGCGAGATCAGAATGGTGATCGGTTGCAGGAAGCTGCCGAACAGCAGCACCAGCAGGCCGTAGACCATCATCAACCCCGCGCCCATCGCCTCGGCGAAGGATTGGAACACTTCGCTCATGATCTCGACGTCGCCGGTCTCCTTGATCTCGACGCCCGGCGGCAGATGTTTCGCCATCGGCAAAGCGCGGATCGCCGCCACCGCCGCGCCCAGCGGCGCATCGCCGCGCAAATCCGCCTCGATTGTGACGCGGCGCGAGCGGTCGTAGCGGTTGATCGCGGTCGGGCCGTGGCCCATCTCGAAATCGGCGACGGCGGCCAGCGGCGTCGTGCCGCCGCCGCCCGTCGGCACGCGCAGGTTCTCCAGCACGCCGATTCGCCCGCGCGCCGCCTCGTCCAACTCGACACGGATCGGGATCAGCCGGCCGTCGACCTTGAACTTGGCGAGATTGGCGTCGATGTCGCCAAGCGTGGCGACGCGGATCGTCGTCGACAAAGCCTCCGTCGAGACGCCGAGGTCGGCCGCCACCTGCCGGCGCGGCTCGATCTGCAATTCCGGCCGGTCCAACTCGGCGGTGGAGATCGGGTTCTCCAGGATGGGAATTGTGCGCATCTCGCTGGCGAGCTGGTTGGCCGTGTTGTTGATCTCTTTCATATCGTGGCCGGCGACGATGAGTTGCAGGTCGCGCTGGCCGTTGTCCTTCATGAACCAGAAGCGCAGATCCGGGATATCGGCCATGAAGCCGGAGATGCGGGTTTGCAGGTCCTTCTGCGTCGCCTCGCGCTTGGATTTGTGGACGAAATTGATGACGAAGGTCGCCTTGCGCGGCTCGGAATCGCCGCCCAGGATCTGGCCGCCATAGACGAGCACCGAGCGCACCTCCGGCATCGCCTTCAACTTGGCCGAGATTTCGCGGGTCACGCGGTCGGTGTCGTCGAGCCGGGAGCCCGGCGGCAGTTCCACCGCGAGCAGCGCGCGCGCCTGATCGTCGGCGGGGATGAAGCCGGAAGGCAGCAGTTGCGTCGACCACAGCGAGCCCGCGAAGATCAGCGCGCCGACGAACAGCGTCGCCCAGCGCCAGCGCACGGAGCCGCGCACGAGGCGCGTGTAGAAGCGCATGATCGCGCCGTCCTCGGCAGGCTCGGCATGGCGCGGCGTGCGCATGAAATAGGCCGCCATCACCGGCGTCACGAAACGCGCCACGCCCAGCGAGAACATGACGGCGACGGCGACGGTGAGGCCGAACTGGCGGAAATATTGGCCGGCGATGCCGCCCATGAAGCTGACCGGGGCGAAGATCGCCGCGATCGACAGCGAAATCGCGATGACGGCGAGGCCGATCTCGTCGGCGGCCTCAAGGGCTGCGCGATAGGCGGTTTTGCCCATCCGCATGTGGCGCACGATGTTCTCGATCTCGACGATGGCGTCATCGACGAGAATGCCCGTCACCAGCGTCAGCGCCAGCAGGCTGACCATATTGAGCGAGAAGCCGACGGCGTCCATCGCCCAGAAGGTCGGCAGCACCGACAGCGGCAGAGCCATCGCGGTGACGACGGTGGCGCGGAAATCGCGCAGGAAGATGAACACAACGATGATCGCCAGCGCCGCGCCCTCGATCAGCGTCTCCATCGTCGAATGGTAGCTGCCCAACTCGGCCTGGATGCGGCTATCAACCTGGGTGAACTTCACTTCCGGATGGCGCTTCTCGATCTCGGCGAGCTTGCGGGTGATGTCGCGGTCGACCGTCACGTCGCTCGCGCCCTTGGCGCGGGTGACGCCGAAGGCGACGATGGGTTGGTCGAACAGCCGCGTGAAGGTGCGCGGCTCCTGCGCTGTGTCGGAGACGGTGGCGAGTTCGTCGAGCCGCACGCGCCGGCCGCCGGGAAGGGCGATTGGCAGCGCCTTCAACTGGGCGAGCTTGTTGGCGCCGGCCAGCGTGCGGATCGCCTGTTCCTGGCCGGCGATCTCGCCGCGCCCGCCGCCGAGATCGACGTTGTCTTGCCGCACCTGCTCGTTGACCTGCTCGGCGGTGACGCCGAGCGCCAGCAGCTTCTCAGGGTCGAGCGAGACGCGGATTTCGCGATCGACGCCGCCATAGCGCGAGACGTCGCCGACGCCCTTCAGCGCCTGCAAATCGCGCGCGACGGTGTCGTCGATGAACCAGGACAGTTGCTCGACCGTCATGCCCGGCGCCGAGGCGGCGTAGGTGACGATCGGCAGGCCCTCGATATTGACGCGGTTGATGATCGGCTCGTCGATGGTGCGCGGCAGGTCGGAACGAATTTTCGCGATCTGGTCCTTCACGTCGTTGAGCGCGCGGTCGATGTCGGTGGAGCCGACATGGAACTGGATGATCGTCTGCGAGGAGCCATCGCTGATTTGGCTGGCGATGTGCCAAACGCCGTTGAGGCTGGCGACCGCGTCCTC
>JAJYDD010000193.1 GCA_021777795.1 Pseudomonadota bacterium
CATGCGGCCGAACAGGAATGTCTTTATGTCGCGTTCGGCCGCCGCCATCGGCTCGGAAAAGGCGAACATCGCCCGCCCCGCCCGGCGCGCTTCGTCCGCGCTTGCGATTCCGTCCGCCTTCAGCCTTTGCGCGGTCGAGACGATGGCGTCCTCGACGAAACCGGTGATGACGCGGCGGCTCAGTTCGTGGATGGCGCGCGAATCCTCCAGGCCCGGATGGCGGCGCTCTATCTCGCCGATCAGGGCGGCCAGATAGGGGACGGCGGCGACGTCGCCAAGCGAGAACAGCCCGGCGCGCAAGCCGTCGTCGATGTCGTGGGCGTTATAGGCGATGTCGTCGGCGAGCGCCGCCGCCTGCGCCTCCAGCGAGGGGAACGCGCCGAGATCCAGCGTCTGGCGCCGGTCATAGGCCAGAATCGCCTCGGGCACGCCGCGCCCGGCCCAGCGCGGCGTCGGGCGCCCGTGAGCGTCCAGCAGCGGGCCATTGTGCTTTACCAGCCCTTCGAGCGTCTCCCAGCTCAGGTTGAGGCCGTCGAAATCGGCGTAATGACGCTCCAGTTCGGTGACGAGGCGCAGGCCGTGGCTGTTGTGGTCGAAGCCGCCGAAGCCCGCCAGGCAGGCGTCGAGCGCATCCTCGCCGATATGGCCGAAGGGCGTGTGGCCGAGATCGTGGCCGAGGGCGACGGCCTCGGTCAGGTCTTCGTCGAGCGCGAAGGCGCGCGCCAGCGCGCGGGCGAGTTCGGCGACCTCGATGGTGTGGGTCAGCCGGGTGCGGAAATGGTCGCCCTCGTGATGCACGAAGACCTGGGTCTTATGGGCGAGGCGGCGGAAGGCGGTGGAATGGACGATGCGGTCGCGGTCGCGCTGAAAGGCGGTGCGGGTCGGCGAGTCCGGCTCGGGGCGCAGACGGCCGCGCGAACGCCGGGGATCGGCGGCTAGCGCCGATCGCGGCGCGTAGATGGGTGCCAGCATGACAGCTTGAGGGTTGCGGTTACGGCGGCGCGGCTTATGTTCAAGCCCACCTTGTACTCCCGGAACGCGCAATGAGCGAGAGCCCTGCCCTAACGATCAGCGCCAACGCGGCGCGGCAATTGACAGAAGTTTTGGCGACCGATCCCGGCGCGGCGCTGCGCATATCCGTCAAAGGCGGCGGCTGCTCGGGGTTCCAATATGCGTTCGACGTCGAGAAGGGACGCGCTGACGACGACTTCATCGCCACGCGCGACGGCGTGACCGTGCTGGTCGACCCCGTCTCGCTGGAAATGCTGATGGGCGCCGAATTGGATTTCGTCGACGACCTGATGGGACGCGCGTTCAAGATCAAGAACCCGAACGCGGTCTCTTCCTGCGGCTGCGGCGTCAGTTTCTCCATTTGACGCCGGAGCCGAGGTTGGCTTCGATTATTTCAGAGCGCTGCTGACCTCGTTGAACACGCCGCTGAGCTGCGTGCCGAGGCTGCCCAGGATGGTGACCAGCGCGATCGCGATCAGCGACGCGATAAGAGCGTATTCGATGGCCGTGGCGCCAGCATCATCGTTAAAAAAAGACTTCAAGTGCCGCATAGGATGCTCCGTTTCTTCAACCCCGCGCCGCAGAAACTTGGCGCCAACGGGGGTTATCTATCGCCTTCGCGCCTTAATATTGCGTAACCCCGGTCGCGCAACGTCAATAGCATCGGACCTGTGATCGCCGCACGATTAATGTTGCGTTGCGGTTTCTCGGCGAAAGCGACCGCCGCGGCGAAAAACCATTGCGGCGACGGCGAGTTACGGCCTTCTCAATCCGCGCGCGGAGCGGCGCGCTTCGGCGCGGCAAGGGGATGCGCCCGATCACCCGATCCGGCCGTTGCCCTTGCGTCGCCCGCGCACCCGACGCAGCGTATTGAGCGCCTCGACCGCGCCGGAAAACAGGAACGCCGCATAGATATAACCCTTCGGCACGTGCAGGCCGCAGCCGTCGGCGACCAGCACCATGCCGATCATCAATAAAAAGCTCAGCGCCAGCATCACCAGGGTCGGGTTGGAGTTGATGAAGCGCGACAAAGGCCCCGCCGCGACGCCCATCAGCACAATGACGATGATGACCGCCGTCGCCATGATCGGGAAATGGTCGGTCATGCCGACCGCCGTGACGATGCTGTCGATGGAAAACACGAGATCGAGCGCGACAATCTGCGTGATCGCGGAGGCGAAGCCGATCGGCGGCGCGGAAGCGGCTTCGTCGTGGCGACCCTCGACGTGGTCGTGGATCTCTTGCGTCGCCTTGGCGAGCAGGAAAAAGCCCCCGGCCAGCAGCACGAGATCGCGCAGCGAGAAGCCGTGGTCGAACAGCGAAAACAGCGGCGAGGTGAGGCCGACGAGCCCCGCGATGAGGCCCAGCAGCACAAGCCGCATGACAAGCGCGACGCCGAGGCCGACCACCCGCGCCGTCTTGCGCTGCGCCGGCGCCACCCGCCCCGTCACCAGGGCAAGGAAAACCAGATTGTCGACGCCGAGAACCAGTTCCATAGCGACGAGTGTCGCCAGCGCCGCCCAAGCGGCGGGATCGACGATGAGATCGTAAATTTCACTCACAGGCGGGAAAGTTCTTCTTCCACTTGGCCAAGTTTTTCCTCGTTTCGCCCGAGTTCTTCTTCCACTTGACCAAGCCGCTCCTTGCCAAAGAACATTTCGTCGCCAACAAAAAAGGTCGGCAGGCCGAAGACGCCGCGCGCCACCGCCCTCTCAGTGGCTTGCGCCAGCGCCGCCTTGATCTCAGGGGCCTGGGCGCGCGCTAGGAGGGCCGCACCGTCGAGCCCGGCCCGCTCCAGGCGAGCGGTCAGGACTCCGGGATCGGCGAGGTCGAGGCCCTCCTCCCACAGCCCCTGCAAGCCGGCCTCGATATAGGCCTCGCCCTGCCCCGCCTCGCGCGCGGCCAGAAACCCGCGCATCAGCATCAGCGTGTTGACGGGAAAATGCGGGTTCATGCGGAACCGCGTCAGGCCGTGGCGGGCGCTGAAGCGGTCGATCTCCAGCCGCTCGTAATCGAGCTTGCCCTTGATATGGGCGAAAGCTGCGACCGGCGATTGGTTGCCGGTCGCCTTAAAGATGCCGCCGAGCAGGACGGGCGCGATGTCGAGCGTCCCTCCGGTGCGCGCAAGCAGCCCCGGCAGGGCGCGATAGGCGAACCAGCAGTTCGCGCTGGCGAAATCGAAAAGCAGGGTCAGGGTTTTGGCCATCTCTCACCAAGGCTCGCAGAAAGGTCGCAGGTCCATCTCGAAGGTCCAGGCGCTGCGGCGCTGGCGATGCAGGAACACATAGTTGCGGGCGATCTCGGCGGGATCGAGGATTTCCTGGCGCGCCAGCCGCTCGGCCGCGTCGGGGCGAATCGAACGGGCGAAGGCGCCGTCGATCATGCCGTCGATGACAATATGGGCGACGTGGATTCCCTGCGGCCCCAGTTCCCGCGCCGCGCTCTCGGCGAGCGCCCTGAGCGCATGCTTGGCGCCGGCGAAGGCGGAAAAGCCGGCCGAACCGCGCACGCTGGCGGTCGCGCCGGTGACAAGGATGGTGCCCGCCCCGCGCGGGCTCATGACGCGCGCGGCCTCACGCGCCGCGAAAAAGCCGGCGAGCGCCGCCATCTCCCACACTTTTCGATAGACCCGCTCCGTCGTCTGCGTGAGCGAGAAGCGCACATTGGCGCCGATGTTGAAGACGACGACCTCCAGCGGGCCGACGTCGCGCTCGATGGTTTCCACCAGCGCGACGATCTCGCCCTCCTCGCGTGCGTCCAGGGGATAGGCGTGGGCGCTGGCGCCTGTGGCGCGCAGGCTCGCCGCCAACGCCTTCAGCGCCTCGGCATGGCGCGGCCGGCGGGTCAGGCAGACGGCGAGGCCCTCGGCCGCGAAGGCCGCCGCGATCGCGGCGCCGAGGCCGTCGCCGGCGCCGACGATGAGACAGGCGCCCTTGCGCTCCACTTCGCCCATCTCGCGATCCCGTTCTGAGGTCCAAAGAGTAATTCGGAGGCGGCGCGGGCAAAGTCAACGCCCCTCACGTCCTTTTCCGCCCCACGTCTCGACGGGCGCCCACGCGCCGTTTATAGGGACGCCAGCCTTTTTGGGAGTTCCGCCGCTTGGCGCATAGTCTCGCCGCCGTCGCGTTTCTGGCGCCAGATTACGACGCCGCCATCGCCTGGTTCCGCGACAGCCTCGGCTTCGCCGTGCTGGAGGACAAGCCGATGTCGCCCGGCAAACGCTGGGTGGTGGTCGGCGACGCCTCCGGCCTCGGCGCGCGCTTCATCGTCGCCAAGGCCGAGGGCGAGCGACAGGCGGCCAGCGTCGGGGCGCCGGCGGGCGGAAGGGTCGCCTATTTCCTGGAGACCGACGATTTCGCCGGCGATTTCGCGCGCATGCGCGAAAAGGGCGTCGAGTTCGTGGAGAGCGCGCGGCGCGAGCCCTATGGCGTCGTCGCGGTGTTCAAGGACCCCTGGGGCGGCAAGTGGGATCTGATCCAGCCGGCGCGCGTCGTCGTGCCGGTGCCGATCCAAAAGCAGCTCACCTTCCTGGCCATCGCCTTTTTCGCCATCGCCGTCGTCGTCAACACGCTGGGATCGGGCGTCGCGCCCTTTGTCACGGGCATCGCCGTCGGCTACCTGCTCAATCCGGTCGCGCATCGGCTGCAAAGGCTGGGCTTCAGCCGGCTTGCCGCCTCGCTCACCATCCTCCTCGCCTTCGTTGGCGTCGTCGGGCTCGCAGGGGTGACGCTCGTGCCGGCGTTGACGCGCCAAATCGCGCTGTTCTCGTCGGAGTTGCCGGATTTCGTTAAGAAGCTGCAATCGGTGATCGCCAGCGGCGGCTCGACGTTTCTGGCCGAGCACGGCGGCCTTTGGCTACAAAAGCTCGGCCTCGGCGACACCCTCACCTCCGACCAGATCCAGAAGGGGGTGGCCGACCTCATGAGCCGCAGCGGCGCCTGGCTGCTCACGGGAATGAAGCAACTCGCGCTCGGCGGGGCGGCCTTGATCGGTTTCCTGTCGTTCCTCATCATCGCGCCGGTGGTCGCCTTCTACATCCTCGTCGACTGGCAGAAGATGATCGACACCGTCGATTCGTGGCTGCCGCGCCCCTATCGCGCCGAGCTTGTCGAAGCCGCCGGCGAGATTGACCGGGCACTCGCCGGCTTCCTGCGCGGGCAATCGCTGGTCTGCCTGTTCCTTGGCCTCTGGTACGGCATCGGCCTCACGCTGATCGGCCTCGATTTCGCGCTGCTGATCGGGGTGCTGGGCGGGATGCTGAGCTTCATCCCCTATGTCGGCTCGCTGACGGCGCTGGTGCTCGCGGTCAGCGTCGCGGTGGTGCAGAAATGGCCGGACCTGCACATGTTCTTTCTGGCGCTCGGGGTCGTCGGCGCTGGTCAGTTCTTGGAGGGCTACGTCATCTCGCCCAAGCTGGTCGGCGAATCGATTGGGTTGCATCCGGTGTGGCTGATCTTCGCCCTGTTCGCCTTCGGCGAACTCTACGGCTTCACCGGGCTGCTCATCGCGGTGCCGACGGCGGCGGCGCTCGGCGTCATCGTGCGCCGCCTCATCCGCAGCTATCAAATGAGCCCGCTGTATCGCGGCCGCCCGCCGGCCGCAGCGGCCCCGTGAGCGCGCCGCGGCAATTGCCGCTGCCGCTGCCGCATTCCCCCAGCTTCGCGCGCGAGGATTTCTTGGCCGCGCCCTCCAACGCGGCGGCGCTGGCGCTGATCGAGAGCTGGCCGCGCTGGCCGGCGCCGCTGATGCTGCTCACCGGCCCGGCGGGCGCCGGCAAGAGCCATCTGGCGGCGATCTTCGCTCAGGTTTCCGGCGGCCGCCTTCTCGCAGGAAGCGACCTCGCCGCGCTCGATCCCGACGCGGCCTCGCAAGGCCCGGCGCTGGCGCTCGACGACGCCGAGGCCGCCGGGGGGGCGGAGGCGGTGTTCTTCCATTGGCTCAATTTCGCCCGCGCGCGCGGCGTCGCGGTGCTGATGACGGCCAAGGCCGCGCCGGATCTCTGGGGCATTGCGACTCCCGACCTGCTGTCGCGGCTGCGCCTCGCCCCTATGGTCGAAATCGCCCCGCCGGAGCCCGAACTCGTCGAGGCGGTGCTGGCCAAGTTGTTCAGCGACCGGCAGTTGAGCGTCGAACCGTCGCTCATCGCCTATATCGCCCGCCGCCTCGACCGCTCGCTCGGCGCCGCGCGCAAGCTCGTCGAAACGCTCGACGCCGAGGCGCTGGCGCAGGGGCGCAAGGTGACGCGGGCGATGGCGGCGGCGGCGCTGAACAGCGCCGAAGAAGAAGAAAGCTAGAGTTTTGGCGCAACGAAGCCGCCGAACTCGCGCTCGATCAGTTGCGCGAGCTTCAGCGGCGTGCGGTCTTCGAGCCACGGCCCGATGATCTGGGCGCCTATCGGCAGGCCCTCGGGCGAGCGGCCGATGGGCAGCGCGGTCGCCGGCAGCCCGGGCATGGTCGCCACGCCCGCCCACAGCACATTGGCGAAATAGTCCTGCGGCGCGCCGTTGACGAGGAGCTTGCGCTTGCCCTGGTCGGGCTCGTGGTCGTGCGGGAAGGCCGGCGTCGGCGTCACCGGGGCGATCACCGCGTCGAACTCGCGAAACAGCGCCCGCCATTGCGCGCGAACGCCGCTGCGCTGCGCATGGGCCGCCGACCAGGCCCGAAAACTCAAGGTCGCGCCGCGCGCCTGCTCGGCGGCGAGGCTGTGGTCGTCGGGATCGAGCTTGGCCGCCGTCTCGGCGATGCGCGCGTGGACGTCATCGGGCCACCGGGCGGACATGGCGGCCATCAGCAGATGCACATAGAGCCGCGCGCCGGCCTTGAGATCGGGGACGAGATCGCTGGCGCGCGCCACTTTCGCGCCGGCGCGTTCCAACCGGCCGGCGAGCGAGGCGAGCGCCTCGGCGACGCAGGCCTCGGTATCGACCAGCGGGTGGCGGTCGAGCACGAGCACGCGAAAGCCGGCGAAATCGTCGGCGCGCGCCGGCGGCAGGGCGAGACGGTAGCCGACGCCCATGTCGAGCGGGTCGGGGCCGGCGACGGCGTCGAGCATGGCTTCGAGATCCTCGGCGCTGCGCGCCATCGGGCCGATGACCGAGAGATCGACGCCGCCCGGCAGCGGCGTTACGCCCGGTGGCGTGTGGCCGCGCGGCGGGCAGAGATCGAAGGTCGGCTTATGGGCGAAGACGCCGCAGAAATGGGCGGGCACGCGCAGCGAGCCGCCGATGTCGGAACCCATCGACAGCGCGCCGAACCCGGCCGCCAGCGCCGCCGAGGACCCGCCGGAGGAGCCGCCCGGCGAGCGCCCGAGATCATAGGGATTGTTGGTGACGCCGTAGACGTCGTTGTAGCTCTGCCAGTCGCCGAGGCCGATCGGCACGTTGGTCTTGCCGATGACGACGGCGCCGGCCTGTTCGAGGCGGTGGGCGGCGAGGGAATCGGCCTCGGGCACGAAGCCGCGTGCGTCGGGAAAGCCCCACGTCGTCGGCGTTCCCGTGAGATTGTAGGATTCCTTCAACGTCGTCGGCACGCCGAGCAGCGC
>JAJYDD010000194.1 GCA_021777795.1 Pseudomonadota bacterium
CGGCCATCGGGGTCAAAAACACCGGCAGCGCGAACATCGCGCCGATGGCGACGCAACCGAGCAGGCCGCCCGCCGCGACGATCACCCAACGATAGCGCGACTGCATCCCCCTGCTCCGCATTGCCGGCGACGAGATAATTTGATCAACATTCTATGTCGACGACAAGCGAGCTTCCGCCCGACGCGATCCGCGAAGTGCGCGAGGGGTGCCTTTGCCTTGCGACCCAGCGGGCGGCGCGTCGGCTGGCGCGCCGCTTCGATCGCGCCTTCCAGCCGGTGGGACTGACCAATGGGCAGTTCTCGGCGATGATGTTCCTGGCCGGGTCCGGCGGCGCTTCGCCGTCGCGGCTCGCCGATCTCCTGGCGATGGACCGGACCACCGTCACCGCGCTGCTCAAGGCGCTCGTTCGGCGGGGTTTCGTCGATGTCGCGGCGGGCAAGACCGATCGGCGCACCCGCCGGGCCGCCGTCACCGCGGCCGGCCGTGTCGCCCTCGCCGAGGCGTTGCCGATCTGGCGCGCCGAACACGCGGCGCTCGCGGCCTCGCTTCCGCAAGCCGCGCCCGGCCGCGCTCTGCTGGCCGCGCTGGCGCTGACCTGACAGGCGCCCCATTAATCACCGTTCGGCTTTTTGCAGGATTTCAGGCCCAATATGCGTTATGCGAGGGGAAAACGTCGCTAAGGAACCGTTAACACATGGGTCGCAAATATTTCGGCACCGACGGCATTCGCGGCCTCGCCAACGCCAAGCTGACGGCGGAACTGGCGCTGAAGGTCGGACAGGCGGCGGGCGTCGTGTTCCAGCGCGGGGAATATCGCCACCGCGTCGTCATCGGCAAGGACACCCGGCTTTCCAGCTATATGCTGGAATATGCGATGGTCGGCGGCTTCGCCTCGGTCGGCATGGACGTGCTGCTGCTCGGCCCGGTGCCGACGCCGGCGGTGGCGATGCTGACGCGCTCGATGCGCTGCGACCTCGGCGTGATGATCTCCGCCTCGCACAATCCTTACGAGGACAACGGCATCAAGCTTTTCGGCCCCGACGGGTTCAAGCTCTCCGACGAGATCGAGCGCAAGATCGAGGCGCTGCTCGACGGCGACCTCACCCCCTATCTCGCCCGCTCCCAGGATCTCGGCCGAGCCCGCCGCGTCGATGACGTCGTGGCGCGCTATATCGAATACGCCAAGCGCACCCTGCCCCGCGACGTCTCGCTGGAGGGCCTGCGCGTCGTCGTCGATTGCGCCAATGGCGCGGCTTATAAGGCGGCGCCCGAGGCTCTGTGGGAACTCGGCGCCGAGGTCATCAAGATCGGCGTGGAGCCGGACGGCCTCAACATCAATCACCATGTCGGCTCGACCTCGCCGGAATCGCTCGCCCGCAAGGTGCGCGAGATGCGCGCCGACATCGGCATCGCGCTCGACGGCGACGCCGACCGCATGATCGTCATCGACGAGAAGGGCCATATCGTCGATGGCGACCAGATTTTGGCCGTCATCGCCGAGAGCTGGCATAACGACGGGCGGCTGTCGAAGCCCGGCGTGGTGGCGACGGTGATGTCGAATTTCGGCCTGGAGCGGCATCTGGCCGGCCTCGGCCTGACGCTGGAGCGCACCGCCGTCGGCGACCGCTACGTGCTCGAACGCATGGTCGAGAAGGGTTACAATGTCGGCGGCGAGCAATCCGGCCACATGATCCTCACCGATTACTCCACCACCGGCGACGGCCTCGTCGCCGCCATGCAGGTGCTGGCGATGGTCAAGAAGCTTGGCCGGCCCGCCAGCGAGGTCTGCCACCGCTTCGAGCCGCTGCCGCAGGTGCTGCGCAACGTGCGCTTCAGCGGCGGCCGCCCGCTGGAGGCCGAAGGCGTGCAGGCCGCGATCGCGGCCGCCCATGCGCGGCTCGGCGGCGCTGGCCGCCTTGTCATCCGCCCCTCCGGCACCGAGCCTGTCATCCGCGTGATGGCGGAGGCGGAGGACCGCACGCTAGTCGATGCGCTGGTGGCCGAGGTCTGCGAGGCGGTCGCCAAGGCCGCCGCCTGATTTGCCCTTGGGGCAGGCGCCCTGCTCGCGAAAAAAGCGGGGCGGCGCCGGCAAAGAAGGCGGCGTGCGAGAAAGAAAGCTTGGCGCAAGCGCGAATCGCGATATCCTATCGGTGTCGTCAACAACCGAAAGGAGGTGATCCAGTGTCTCATTGTCACTCGCCAGCCGAGAAGCAGACCTGGAGCAGCGTCCGTTCGCGGGGTTTCCGCGGCTAATCGACGAGTGCCTAACTGCGATCTCGCTTGGTCGCGACAATGGAAGAGCCGTTTCCTCTTTCGGGGAGCGGCTCTTCTCTTTTTCGGGCGGGGAATCGGGTCTCCGCACCCGGCTTGTGCGCTGTGCCGCCTTCGCTTATGAGGCGCGCGAGCCCTGGGATGCGGCTCATCGGATTTCTCTAGGGACCGGAAACCTCCTCCATGAAACTCTCGATTTTCGCCGCCGCCCTCGGATTTGGCCTTCTGATGTCCGGCACGGCCTTCGCCACCGACGCCGCCGCTCCGGCGGGCGCGATGTCTGCCAAGCCCGACAAGGCGGCGATGGAGGCCCGTGCCCAGGAATGTTCGAAGGAGGCCGACGCCAAGGGCCTGCACGGCAAGAAGCGCAAGGAGTTCCGCGCCAAGTGCAAGAAGGCCGCCAAGTAAGCCTTGCGCCTTGGGTTTGAACGTTCGGCCGGCGCGAGCCGGCCGCTTTGCTTTTTAAGGGATTCGTGATGGAGGACGCCGAGGAGCGGATCACTGTGTTCGCGACGCCGCGCGATTGGTTCCGCCATGCCATCAGCCGCTTCCAGGCCGCGAACCTGGTCTTCGGCCACGGCGCCAGCAACGCGATCGACGAAGCCGCGTTCCTAGTGCTGGAGGCGCTGCATCTACCCATCGACGCGCTCGACCCCTTCGCCGACGCCAAGCTCCTGTCCGCCGAGCGCCGCCGGCTCGACGCCTTGATCGAGGCGCGCGTGACGACCCGCAAACCCGCCGCCTATCTGCTGAACCGCGCCTATATCCAGGGCGTGCCGTTCTATGTTGACGAGCGCGTGATCGTGCCGCGCAGTTTTATCGGCGAGCTGCTGTTCTCCGGCCTCGTCGGCGAGGGCGGGCTCATCGAGGCGCCGGATGAGATCGGGCGCGTGCTCGATCTATGCACGGGCGGCGGCTCGCTCGCCATTCTCGCCGCGCGCGTCTTCCCCAACGCCGCCATCGACGCGGCCGACCTGTCGCCCGACGCCCTCGCCGTCGCCCGCCGCAATGTCGAAGTGCATGGGCTTTCCGACCGCATCCGCCTCGTCGAGGGCGACCTGTTCTCCGGCCTTAGGGCCGAGCGCTACGACCTCATTCTGACCAACCCGCCTTACGTAACGGAAGCCGCCGCTGCGGCTTTTCCGCCTGAATATGCCGCCGAGCCGAGGCTCGCCCATCTCGGCGGCCCGGACGGGCTCGACGTCGTGCGCCGAATCGTGCGCGAGGCGCGGGCGCATCTCTCCCCCGGCGGGGCGCTGGTCTGCGAACTCGGCGCCGGACGCGAGGCCTTCGAGGCGGCTTTCCCCGATCTCGACGCGCTGTGGCTCGACACCGCCGAGAGCGAGGGCGAAGTGTTTTTCGTTCACGCCGAGGCGCTGCCGGCGGCAGGCCGACGCGCGGGGAAATAAGTCACCGCCGCGAAAGCTGCCTGGCCGCCTCCGCCAGCGCCACCGCCGCCGCCACCCCAACATTGAGCGAGCGCAGCGCCGCCTTGATCGGGATTCGCACGCGCGCCTCGGCGGCCTCATGAACCGCCTCCGGGACGCCCGCCGATTCGCGGCCGACCATGAGCACGTCGCCCGCTTCAAAACGAAAATCCCAGAGATCGACTTCGCCGCCCGTCGTCAGAAGCGCCAGCCGCCGACCCTCGCGTCGCCGCCACGCCTCGAAGGCGGCGAAGGACACATGCCGCGCGATGTCGAGAGCGTCGAGGTAATCCATGCCGGCGCGGCGGAAGCGGCGATCCGAAAACACGAAGCCGGCGGGCTCGATGATGGCCGCCTCGGCGCCGAAACAGGCGCAGGTGCGCAGCATGGCGCCCGTATTGGCGGCGATGTCCGGCTCATAAAGCGCCAACATAAGATTTCGATCTTGCATGAAGCGCGATTCCAACCCGAAATCGCAGCCGCCGGCAAGCCCTTGGCGCGCCGGCGCGTGGACGGCGCTGCGACCAAATCACCCATGAACGGCTATGGACAAGGCTGGGGATCGGTGCGAAATAGCGGCGAAAACAAGGGCGCGCGGGGCCTAGGGGCGCGCCTGAATTGCGAATCGCGCGGCTGCTCCAGCGGTCGCGGTGTGAAATGCGTGGTCGCTCAGTCGGCCGCGATAGCTTGGCGAGGCTCGCGCGACGCGCGAGCTAACGGGGGGTTTATTTGTCGCACGCGGTAGCCATTCAACCCAGTCGGCGCGATTTTCTGTACCTCGCCACCGGCGCGGTCGCCGCAGTCGGCGCGGCCTCTGTCGTATGGCCGCTGGTCGATCAGATGAACCCTGACGCGGGAACGCTGGCGCTGTCGTCGGTCGAAGTCGATCTTTCGCCGATCGCCGAAGGGCAGATCGTGACGGTGAAATGGCGCGGCGGTCCGGTGTTCGTGCGCCACCGCACCCAGAAAGAGATCCTGGCCGCCGAGGCGACGCCGATCGCCGAATTGCGAGACCCGCAAACCGACCAGGAGCGCGTGCAGAAGCCGGAATGGCTCGTGGTCGTCGGCGTCTGCACCCATCTCGGCTGCGTGCCGCTCGGGCATGAGGGCCAGTACGAAGGCTGGAAATGCCCGTGCCACGGCTCCGTCTACGACACTTCCGGCCGCATCCGGCAGGGGCCCGCGCCGCTCAATCTCGCCGTGCCCGAATACAAGTTCATCACGCCGACGCGCGTGAAAATCGGCTGACCGACCTCCTCGACATCGCCAGAGAACGAAAACATGGACGGACATTCCACCTACGTTCCCAAGAGCGGGATTGCCCGCTGGCTTGAGCAGCGCTTGCCGATCCTCGGCCTCATGCACTCTTCCTTCATCTCCTATCCGACGCCGCGCAACCTCAACTATTTCTGGACGTTCGGCGCCATCCTGTCGGCGATGCTGGGCATCCAGATCATCACCGGCGTCGTGCTGGCGATGCACTATGTGCCCAGTTCCAAGATGGCGTTCGACTCGATCGAACACATCATGCGCGACGTCAATTTCGGCTGGTTGGTGCGCTATCTGCACACCAACGGCGCGTCGTTCTTCTTCCTCGCCGTCTACATGCATATCTTTCGCGGCATGTACTACGGCTCCTACAAATCGCCGCGCGAGGTGCTGTGGATCCTCGGCGTCATCATCTATGTGTTGATGATGGCGACCGCCTTCATGGGCTACGTGTTGCCCTGGGGGCAGATGAGCTTCGCCGGCGCGACCGTCATCACCAACTTGTTCACCGCCATCCCGCTCGTCGGCACCCCGATCGCGCATTGGCTGTGGGGCGGCTACGCGGTCGGCGACCCCACGCTCAACCGCTTCTTCTCGCTGCACTATCTGTTGCCGTTCATGATCGTCGGCGTCGTCGTGCTGCATGTTTGGGCGCTGCATGTCGTCGGCCAGAACAATCCCGACGGCGTAGATGTGAAGGATGTGGCGCGCGACACCGTGCCGTTCACGCCCTATGCGACGGTCAAGGACGCGTTCGGCGTGTGCGTGTTCTTCATCATCTATGCCTGGTTCGTATTCTTCATTCCGAACTATCTGCTCGACGCCGACAACTATAACCCCGCCAACCCGCTGGTGACGCCCGCCCATATCGTGCCGGAATGGTATCTGTTGCCGTTCTACGCGATCCTGCGCGCCATCCCGAACAAGCTGATGGGCGTTTTGGCGCTGGCGGCGGCGATGGGGCTGCTCGTGTTCCTGCCCTGGCTCGACACGTCGCCGGTCCGCTCCGGCAAGTACCGACCGCTGTTCCGGTTCTTCTTCTGGATCTTCGTCATCTGCTGCGTAGGTCTGGGCTATCTCGGCTCGCAGGAAGTGTCGGATTCGGCGACGCTGGTGGCGCGCATCCTGGCGCTCGGATATTTCGGCTACCTGATCGTGGTGCTGCCGGTGCTGGGGCTGGTCGAAAAGACCAAGCCGGTTCCGACTTCGATCGCCGACGCCGTGCTGCCCAAGGGCGTGGCGGCTGCGGAATGACATCGCGCCAGACGCCGACGAGAGGACAATCATGATGACCCGTTTGAAAGCGTCCCTCCTTGCGTTCGCCGTGTTGGCGGCGAGCGCGGGCTTCGCGGTCGCGCAGGAGGCGGACCAACCGAAGCCCCCGGAGCAGAACTGGAGCTTCCACGGCGTGTTCGGCCGTTTCGATCAGGCGCAGTTGCAGCGCGGCTTCCAAGTCTACCGCGAGGTCTGCTCGAACTGCCACCGCCTCAGCATCCCCTTCCGCACGCTGGAGGATCAGGATGGCCCGGGTTATAGCGAGGCGCAGGTGAAAGCCCTCGCGGCGACCTACCAGGTCACCAACGACGAGCCGAACGATCAGGGCAAGATCTTCCAGCGCCCTGGCACACCGGCCGACACCTTCCCGCCGCCGGACGCCTTCCCCAACGATCAGGCCGCCGCCGCCGCGCTCGGCAAGGCGCCGCCGGATATGTGGCTGCTCGCCAAGTCGATCAAATACGAGCGCGGTTTTCCGTGGTTCATTACGGACGTCTTCACAGGATATCAGGAAGACGGAACCGACCTCATCTACGGGGTCCTCACCGGCTACACCCATAAAGACGATCCGCAGTGGAACCTCTATTATCCCGGCCACAGGATAGCGATGCCGATGCCTTTGCAGGACGGCGCGGTAAAATACACCGACGGGACGCCGGATACGGTGCAGAACTACGCCAAGGACGTCGCCGCGTTCCTGACCTGGGCGGCGGAGCCGACGATGATGGAGCGCAAGCGGATCGGCTTCCGCGCCATCGTCTTCCTCATCGTGCTTTCGGTGCTGATGTATCTGGTCAAGAAGCGCATTTGGGCCGACGCCCACTGAGCGCGCGCCCGCTTCTTGGATAGCTCGATCCCCCCGGCCCAGCGCCGGGGGTTTTCGTTTGGGACAGGCCGGCGGCGGCGGATTTCTTGCATCCCGGTCGGCGCGAACAGGAGCGCGGCATGACCAAAGCGGTTATCGGCGTCATAGGCGGATCCGGCCTCTATGGCTTGCAAGGGTTCACCGCAACGCGCGAAGAGCGCATCGACACGCCCTGGGGCGAGGCGTCGGATGCGTTGCGCTTCGGCCGCTTCGGCGACACCGACGTCGTCTTCCTCGCCCGCCACGGTCGCGGCCACCGCTACTCGCCCTCGACGATCAACTACCGCGCCAATATCGACGCCTTGAAGCGCGCCGGCGTCACCGACATCGTCGCGGTTTCCGCCTGCGGCTCCTACAAGCGAGACCTTTATCCTGGCCTGTTCGTGCTCGCCGACCAGTTCATCGACCGCACCAACAAGCGCGAGAGCAGTTTCTTCGGG
>JAJYDD010000195.1 GCA_021777795.1 Pseudomonadota bacterium
GCATGACTGATTATGAAAACGACAAAATTGGCCACATTGAATATAATTTCCACTTTATTGTTCGAGGATGCCTCTATTTGTCGCTTGAATTGGCGGAAGGACGGCTCGGCGTCGCACGGCCCGGCGCAAGCGACCGCGGTTCGATCCGGGCGACGCTTCCCGCGCGAACCGAAGGCGATCAAGGCCTTTCTGTCTTGATCTATTTTCTGCCCTTGCCGCGCCGCTGTTGTCCGAGGCCCATATCCTTGGCCATGCGAGACCGCGTTTCGGCATAGCCCGGCGCGACCATAGGGTAATCCGGCGGCAGCTGCCATTTTGCGCGGTATTGCTCAGGCGTCAGATGGTAATGGGTGCGCAGGTGGCGCTTCAGCGATTTGAATCTCCGGCCATCCTCCAGACAGATCAGGTAGTCGTCGGTGATCGATTTCTTGATCGGGACGGCGGGCCGGAGCGGATCGACGGGCGGCGCATGCGGAGCATCGCCCGCCAACTTGGCGACGACAGAATGAATCGAAGATATCAAGCTCGGCAGCTCCGTCATGGGGAGCGAATTGTTCGAGATGTAAGCCGAGACGATCGAAGCCGCCAACTGAACGATGTTCTTTGACCCTACTTCTTGCATTTTCTCAAAATCCTAACGTAAAGCGTACAAATTCATTTCGGGCGTGAGCGATGTTAACAAGCCCGCCCCCGGCTATTCGCCGGACCCCGAAATGGAAAGTCGTGCGCTGTAACATCGCGCCTACCAATCTCGATGGCGCGTGTATAGCGTATTTCTCCAGCAATTCAATATTGACCTATATCGCGGATGTAAATTGAACAACACGTCTGGCGATGTGATTAGGTTGCATCGGTGCGATGAAGGCGCGCAAATTGCCGCGTCGGCGTTGCGTTCCTGCAACTACGCGCGTCGCGGAGGTCGAAGCGGGGTGATATTTCGCGCCGGCGGCCCTATATGGGTCCGCGCCAGCCGCCGCCCGCACGGAAGATCATGCCTAGAGATAGCAGCCCAAAAGCGTCGCCGAACGCCCTGAATTTTGATGAGCGCGGCACTTTTCTCGGCACCGTCAGGCTCCTGACGCCCTATATCTGGCCGGCCGACCGCGCCGATCTGAAGCTGCGCGTCTTGCTGGCGATCCTGGCGATGGTCGTCTCGAAATTCGTCACCATCGCGATCCCTTATGCGTTCAAATACGCTACCGACGCTCTGGCGGGGTCGCCCGACGCCAAGCACATTCCTTTGCCCTCGATAATGACCGGCATGTTCGCCCTCACCGCCCTTTACGGCGTGCTGCGGATTCTGATGGCGCTGAGCCAGCAGGGCCGCGACGCCTTGTTCGCGGCGGTGGCGATGAACGCGGTGCGCCGCCTCGCGATCGAGGTGTTCGTGCATCTGCACCAATTGTCGTTGCGCTTCCATCTCGAACGCAAGACCGGCGGGCTGACGCGGGTGCTGGAGCGCGGCCGGGCGGCGATCGAGACGATCATCCGCACCTCAATGCTGGTGGCGGTTCCGACGGCGCTGGAGTTTGTGTTGATCGTCGGCGCGTTTCTCATCACCTTCGACTGGCGCTATGTGCTGGTGCTGCTCGTCACCGTCGCGCTTTATTTGCTCTATACGACGGTCGCGACCAACTGGCGCATCTCCATACGTCGTTCGATGAACGAGAGCGACACCGACGCCAACACCAAGGCCATCGATTCGCTGCTCAACTTCGAGACGGTGAAATATTTCAACGCCGAAGCGCGCGAGGCGGCGCGTTACGACAAATCGATGGCGCGCTACGAGCGCATGAGCGTCAACACCTATGTCTCGCTCGCGGTGCTCAACGCGGGCCAAGCGGTGATCTTCACTTGCGGCATGGTCGCGGTGTTGCTGCTGTGCGTCTCCGGCGTGCGCTCCGGGCGCAACACGGTCGGCGATTTCGCGCTGCTCAACGTGATGATGATACAGCTTTATCAGCCGCTCAACTTCATGGGCATGGTCTATCGCGAGATCAAGCAGGCGATCGTCGACATCGGCGCGATGTTCGACATTCTTTCTCAGAGCCCGGAGATCAGGGATCGGCCCGGCGCCAGGGATCTGGTCGTCAACCAGGGCGTCGTGCGCTTCGAGAATGTGGTTTTCGGCTACGATCCGCAGCGCGTCATTCTCAAGGGCGTGTCGTTCGAGGCCAAGGCCGGCGCGACCGTCGCCATCGTTGGCCCCTCGGGGGCGGGCAAGTCGACGATCTCGCGCCTGCTGTTCCGCTTCTACGAGCCGACGAGCGGGCGCATCACCATCGACGGGCAGGATATCGGCGAGGTGACGCAGATGTCGCTGCGCGCGGCGATCGGCATGGTGCCGCAGGACACCGTCCTTTTCAACGACACCGTCGCCTACAACCTGCGCTACGGCCGCGTGGACGCCAGCGAGGCGGATTTGCGCGAAACCGCCCAGAGCGCGCAGATCGACAGCTTCATCCACTCGCTGCCGATGGGCTACGACGCTCAGGTCGGCGAGCGCGGGCTCAAGCTTTCGGGCGGCGAGAAACAGCGCGTCGCCATCGCGCGCACCATTTTGAAGGCGCCGCCGATTCTCGTGCTCGACGAGGCGACCTCGGCGCTCGACAGCCACACCGAGCGCGAAATTCAAGATGCGCTGGAGCGCGTCTCGCGCGGGCGCACGACGCTGGTGATCGCGCATCGGCTCTCCACCGTCGTCAACGCCGACGAGATCCTGGTGCTCGAAAAAGGCGTGATCGCCGAGCGCGGCCGTCACGAGCAATTGCTGGCCAAGGGCGGCCTCTATGCGGCTTTATGGAACCGTCAGCGCCAAGTCGCCGAGGCGCAAGACAAACTGCGCGAGGCCGACCTCGCCGAACACGCCTTCGAGGAAGGCGCGGAAGCGGCGGAGTGACTTTGACGGCCATCGGCGCCACAAGGCGGGGCTTTCGGAAGCCTTGAGGTCCGCATGGCGGTAATGAAATCCATTCGCGACCAGCTCGCGCCGATCCACCCGGAGGGTTATCCCTTCTTGGGCGGCTTTGCGCTGGCGACGCTGGTTCTGTGGTGGCTCTATGAGCCGCTGGGCTGGATCGCCTTCGTGGCGACGCTCTGGTGCGCCTATTTCTTCCGCGATCCCGCGCGGGTGACGCCGATCCGCGCCGATCTCGTCGTCTCGCCCGCCGACGGGCGGGTCTGCTTCGTCGGCGCCGCGCCGCCGCCGCCCGATCTCGGCCTCGGCGCCATGCCGATGACCAAGATCTCTATCTTCATGAGCGTGTTCGACTGCCACGTGAATCGCGCCCCGGTCGAGGGCCGCGTCATGCGCATCTCCTATCGGCCGGGCCTGTTCCTCAGCGCCGATCTCGACAAGGCGAGCGAGGACAACGAGCGCAACGGCCTGGTCATCGATTCCCCCGCCGGGCGCTTCGGCGTGGTGCAGATCGCCGGGTTGGTGGCGCGGCGCATCGTCTGCTTCACCCAAGAGGGCGGACGTTTAGGGGCCGGCGACCGCTTTGGCCTCATCCGCTTCGGCTCGCGGGTCGATGTCTATATGCCCGACGGGACGACGATCATCGTCGGCCTTGGCAGCCGCTGCGTCGCGGGAGAGACCGTCATCGCGCAAGCGCAAGCGGACGCGCCGCAACGCCTGTTCAGCAAAGGCTGACCGATGGACGCCTCGCCGTCCGGCAGTGCGGATCGCGGCCGCTTCGCCGGCGTGCCGCTGCGTCTGCTCGTCCCCAACGTGGTGACGCTTATGGCGTTGTCGGCCGGCGTCACCGCGATCCGCTTCGCGTTCGAGGGTTCGATAGATTGGGCGGTGATGGCGATCGCCGCCGCCGCCGTTCTCGACGGGCTCGACGGGCGCATCGCGCGCGCGCTGAAGGGCACGTCGCGCTTTGGGGCGGAACTTGATTCGCTAGCCGATTTCGTCGATTTCGGCGTTGCTCCCTCCATTGTGCTCTATGTGGCGGGACTGTCGGGCCTGCGGGGGCTGGGGTGGCTCGTCTGCCTTTTGTTCGCCATCGCCTGCGCGCTGCGGCTCGCCCGGTTCAACGTGATGAGCGACGATCCCAATATGCCGGCGTGGCGCAAGGGATTTTTCGTCGGCATGCCGGCCCCGGCCGGGGCGGTGGTCGGGCTTTTGCCGGTCTATCTGACGGTGCTGGGGGAGGGCTCGGCAAGCCATGTCGGGCGCGGCTGGGTGGGGCTGGAGGCGGTCTATGTGCTGGCCATCGCGATTTTGATGGCGAGCCGGGTGCCGCATTTCTCCGGCAAGTCGATCGGCCGGGTGCCGCGCGAATATGTGGCGGTGGCGTTGATCGGCGTCGTTGCGGCTTTGCTGTCGATAGCCTATTTCCCGCTCCAGGCGCTTGTGGCGCTCGCCGCCTTCTATCTGGGCAGCATTCCCTTTGCGATCCGACGCTTCCGGCGGCTCGAAGTCGAGCAACGCAGAGAGCGCGCGGCCCCATAAAAGCCATTTCCGCGAACGGCGGAATCCTATAGGTTGCCGCCGCCTCGCGCCGGGAGCCGGCGAGGTCTCAGAAAGGTTCAGATGTCGAAAGAAGAATTGTTGGAGTTTCCGGGCTACGTGGTCGAACTGCTGCCGAACGCGACCTTCCGCGTCAAGCTGGAGAACGAGCACGAGATCATCGCCCATACCGCAGGCAAGATGCGCAAGAACCGCATCCGCGTGCTGGCCGGCGATAAAGTGCTCGTCGAGATGACGCCCTACGACCTCACCAAGGGTCGCATCACCTATCGCTTCAAGTAGTCTCGCGGCCTTGAGCGCGCTCGGGCCCCGCTTGGTGCTCGCCTCCGGGTCGCCCCGGCGGGTGGCGCTGTTGCGCCAGATCGGCGTCACGCCGGACGCCGTCATCCCCTCCGATCTCGACGAAACGCCGCGCCGCTCGGAGACCCCGCGCGCCCTGGCGCTGCGGCTGGCGGGCGAGAAGGCGGAGGCCGCGGCCGCCGTCGCCGCCACGCGCCCGGAGTTGGAAGGCGCGCTGACGCTGGCGGCCGACACCGTGGTCTCCGTCGGTCGCCGTATCCTGCCCAAGGCCGAGATCGCCGAGGAGGCCGAGGATTGCCTGCGCCTGCTCTCCGGCCGCGCCCATCGCGTCCATACCGGCGTCGCGCTGCTGACGGCCTCGGGGGTCACGCGCACGCGGCTGGTGGAGAGCCGGGTGCGGTTCAAGCGGCTGTCGCGCGCCGAGCTGGAGGCCTATCTCGACAGCGGCGAATGGCGCGGCAAGGCGGGCGCCTATGCGATTCAGGGTTTCGCCGGCGCCTTCGTCATCCGCCTCATCGGCTCCTACGCCAATGTCGTGGGCCTGCCGCTAGCGGAAGTCGCGGGGCTGCTGGCGGGGGAGGGCTATCCGCTGCTCGACGGTTGGAGGCCGCAATGAGCGAAAAACCTGCGGCCAAGCCGTGCCCGATCTGCGGCAAGCCGCGCGATCCCAAGCACACGCCGTTCTGCTCGCGCCGCTGCCAGGATATCGACCTCGGGCGTTGGCTCAAGGGGAATTATGTCATCCCCGGCCAGCCGGTGGAGGCGGACGACGAGGAGGCGCCGCCGACCCAGCCGCGCGATTAGGCCGGATCGAGCGGGACAACCCCCTTCGGTTTGCCGTCGGGGCCAAGCGCGATCTTCTCGATGCGCATTTCGGCGTCTTTCAGCAGAAAATCGCAGCGCGCCTTCAACTCTTCGCCGCGCTCGTAGAGCCTGATCGAATCATCCAGCGTCACGTTGCCTTTTTCGAGCTGGTCGACGATGCGTTCCAACTCCGCGAGCGCGGCCTCGAACGGCATTTTGGCGATGTCGGCGGGTTCGGCGCTCAAGGTCGGCTCCTGGCTGGCGGGCGTTCGACCTAGCACGGCGGCGGCGCGGCTCAAAACCGCCGCAAACCCCTGTTCTCCTCTGTTCAAGGAGACGCACATGGACGAGATGAACCGGCGGGAGGAGGGCTTCGAGCGCGCCTTCTCCTTCGAGGAGGAAATCCGCTTCAAGGCGCGGGCGCGGCGCAATCGCAAGCTCGGCGCCTGGGCCGGCGAGGCGCTCGGGCTGACGGGGCAGGCGTTGCAGGATTACGCCACAGCCCTTGTCGATCGCGGGCTGGTCGTTACGGACGACGAGGCGCTGGCCGCCGAACTCGTCGAGGCGTTGAAGCCCCGCGACATCTCGCTGCATCGCGTGCGCCGCCACATGGCGACCTTCGCCGCCGAGGCGATGGCCGAGATTCAGGCCGGGCGCTGAGAGACGAGCGGGGCGAACCACGCCGTCACCTGGACATAGACCTCGCGCTTGAACGGCACGACGAGATCGGGCAGCGCCGCGAAGCGTTCCCACCGCCACGCCGCGAATTCCGGCTCATGCGCGCCGCCGGCGGGGCGTTCGATGTCGATTTCGGCCTCCTCTCCCTCGAAGCGGAACAGGAACCATTTCTGCGTCTGCCCGCGATAGCGCCCGCCGAAGCGCCCGCGCGCCTCCTCCGGCAAGTCATAGGCCAGCCATTGCGGCGCCTCGGCGATGAGCGTCGCCGAGCGCACGTTGGTTTCCTCGTGCAACTCGCGACGGGCGGCGGCGAGCGGCGCCTCGCCGTCGTCGATGCCGCCCTGCGGCATCTGCCATTCGTGGCCGGAGAGCGGCGCGCCGCGCTGGTTGCGGCGCCGGCCGATGAACACGAGGCCGGCTGCGTTGACGAGCGCCGCGCCCGCGCAGGGGCGATAACCCGGATGCGGGGCCGCGCTCATGGGCTCGCGCCCGCCGTGCGGTTGGGGCGCGCCTCGACCAGCGCCGAGACGGGCGCCAGCGCAAAGCCCCGGTTCGCCAGCGCCGAGGCCCAGCGCGCGACATGGTCGATCGTCAAGGGCAGGGCGCTGGCGACAACGATGGCCGAGCCGCTGCGGCGCGCGATGTCCTCGGCGCGGGCGAGCGCGTCGTCGATGTCGCCCTCGGCGATGACGTCGGCCCGCCCCGCCTTGAGGTTGAGGCCGGGGGCGAGATCGCCGACCTTGCTGAGCGCCGAGGAGCCGTCATCGAGATAGATGAGCCCGCGCCGGGCGATTTCGGCCAGCGTCGGCGAGACGGCGGCGGGATCGGCGGTGAATTTCGCGCCGAGATAATTGGCGACGCCGACATAGCCGACGAAGCGCGCCATCAGCCACTGCAGCGAATCCTGGTTCTGCGCCGCGCTCGCCTGCGTCTTTAGCGTATGCGGGCCTGGATCGGGGCCGGCGACGCCCTCCATCGGGGCCTGAAGCCAGATCTCGTGACCCGCGCCGCGCGCCCGCGCAGCGGTTCGCGCGAGATCGAGGCCATAGGGCGCAAGCCCGAGCGACACCGCCGCCGGCAAGCGCGAAATGGCGGCGTCCGTGGTGTCGGGATCGAGGCCGAGGCCGCCGACAAAGATCGCGATGCGCGGCGCGCCGCGCGTCATCGCCGTCTCCGCGAAGGGGTGGGCGTAGACCTGGGAGGGACGGGCGCCGTCGGCGGCGATACGCGGCAAAAGCCCGTATTTCGACGGCT
>JAJYDD010000196.1 GCA_021777795.1 Pseudomonadota bacterium
GATCCCAGATGAAGAAGCCCTGCAAGCGGGTCGATGGGCGGATGTAGTTGCGCCCCTGCCACGAGACGAACATGCCGACGGTGAAACAGGCCACCACCCCGGAGCCGCCAAGCTCATGCGGCGGCCAAAAAGCCAGATAGGGCGTCGCCAGCGCGACGAGGATTTCGGCGCGGGCGTCGTTGACGAGATTGCGCAGTTTCAGCACGAGATAGCCCAGCGCCGCGCCAAAGGCGATTTCGCCAAACAGGATGACGAGGAAACGCACCAGCGCGTCCAACGCCGAAAAATGCCCGGTTTCCACCGCGCGCACGGCGAGCGAGAAGGCGACCAGCGCCGTCGCGTCGTTGACGAGGCTTTCGCCTTCGAGAATCGTCAACATGCGCTTGGGCAGCTTGAACCTGCGCCGCAGCGAGGCCGGCGCCACCGAATCCGGCGGCGAGACGATTGCGCCGAGCAGGAAGCCGACCGCCCAATCGAGCCCCAGCAGATAATGCGTCACCACCGCGACGACGGTCGCGGTGAACAGCACGCAGCCGATGGCGAGCGACAGGATCGGGCGCAAGTTGGCGCGAAAGCCGCGCCAGCTCATGCCGACGCCGGAATAATAGAGCAGCGGCGGCAACAGCGCGAGCAAGGTCAAGTCGGGGTCGAGGGTGATCGGCGGCACGCCCGGCAGCAGCGCCAGCCCGACGCCCGCCACCAGCATGACGACCGGCGTCGAAGCGTGCAGCCGCCGCGCCAGCACCGAGAGCAGCGCGACGGAAAGAAACATCGACAATAACAAAGTCAGCACGAACGGTTCAGGCATGAGGTCTCCGGCAGCGATTCCGCAGTGCAATGTCCGATCAAACCGCGACGCGGTCCAGAGGCGGGTTGACAGGCGCCGGCGCGCCAGTTTCATGCTGCGATATGCAGGCTTGGTCGACCTTTTACGCGACGATTGGCGCGGCCTCGGCGACGTTGCTCGGCCTGCTGTTCGTAGCTGTGTCGGTCAACGCCTCCGCCGCGCTCGGCTCGAAAGACCGGGTGACCTCGGGCATGACCGAGCAGGCGTTCCAGAACTATCTGGCCGTCCTGCTGGTGGCGCTGCTGGCGCTGTTTCCCGATCTTCCGCCGAAGATATTCGGCGCGGTGACGCTGCTGTCGCTGGCGAGCCGGGGCGTGTGGCTGGCGATTCGGTTGGTCCAGATGGCGCGGCTCGCCTCTCCGCGCAAGCTGACGCTGCGCGCGGCGCGGCGCCATCTGACGCCGGTGCTTGGATTCTCCCTGCTGTTCGTCGCCGCCGTCAGCATGGCGCGCGGCCGAACCAACGATTACAATACCTTGGCTTCGGCGACGCTGGTGCTGCTGTTCTCGGCGACGACGGTCTCCTGGGAATTGCTGCGCCGGATCGCCAATCGCGTCGGCGCGCCGACTTAAGGCCGAGCCCCGCCTTGCCCGTCGCCAGACCCGGCTTTAAACCTTCGCGGGTCTCTCACGCTAAGGCCGCCATGTCCCCCGAACCTTCCGCCGGCAGTCAGGATTATGTCGGCGATGTCAGAAATGACGACGTGCTCATTTCCGTCAACGGCGAGTTGGTGCGCCGCCCGGACGCGAAAGTCTCGGTGTTCGATTCCGGCTTCGTGCTCGGCGACGGCGTGTGGGAGGGCCTCAGACTGCGCGACGGCCGCATCGCCTTCCTCGACAAACACCTCGACAGGCTGTGGGCGAGCGCGAAAATGCTGCTCATCAAGATCGGCCTGACGCGCCAGGAACTGACGGCGCGCCTGTTCGACGTCATCGAGGCCAACGACATGCGCGACGGCGTGCATATCCGGCTCATGGTGACGCGCGGCGTCAAGCGCTCGCCCTATCAGGACCCGCGCCTGACCATTGGCGCCGCCACCATCGTCATCATCCCGGAATGGAAGCTGCCCAAGCCGGAAATGCTGGCCAAAGGCATGGACCTTTTCACCGTCCACATTCGCCGCACCGGCCCGGCCGAGCAGGACCAAAAGCTCAATTCGCATTCCAAGCTCAATTGCGTGCTGGCCTGCATCCAGGCGATGGAGGCCGGCGCCGACGAGGGCTTGATGCTCGACGATCGCGGCTTCGTCGCCACCTGCAATTCCACGCATTTTTTCATCGTGCGCGGCGGCGAATTGTGGACTTCGGCCGGCGGCTATTGCCTGGGCGGCATCACCCGCGACGCGGTGCTGCGCGCGGCGCGGCGCGCCGGCGTGCCGGCCTATGAGAAAGATTTCTCGCTGTTCGACGTCTATGGCGCCGACGAAGCCTTCTGCACCGGCACCTTCGCGGGGCTGACTCCCGTGCGCAAGGTGGACGGGCGCCTGATCGGCGAGCGCGGCGACGATGCCGCCGACGCCTCGGGGCCGATGACGAAGCGCCTGCGCGCGCTTTACAAAGAGTTGGAGCGCGAGGAAGCCAGGGGGCGCGCATGAAACCCATTCGCATCGCCATGTGGTCGGGGCCGCGCAACATCTCGACCGCGATGATGCGCGCCTTCGGCAATCGCGCCGATTGCGCCGTCTCCGACGAACCGTTCTACGCCGCCTATCTCACCTCCACGGGCCTCGTCCATCCGCTACGCGAGGAGGTGATCGGCGCGCAGCCCAACGACTGGCGCGCCGTCGCCGACTACATGCTCGGCCCCGTGCCCGGCGCCAAGCCGATCTGGTATCAGAAGCACATGACCCATCACATGGTCGAGGGTTTTGGGCGCGAGTGGATCGAGGCCTGCGCCAACGCCTTCCTCATCCGCGCGCCGGAGGCGGTGCTCGCCTCCTATCACCGCGTGCGCGAGGATTTCACGCTGGCCGAGATCGGCCTGCCGATGCAGGTGGAGCTGTTCTTCCGCGCCGGCGACCGCCTCGGCCACACGCCGCCGGTTATCGAAGGCCAGGACGTGCTCGCCGATCCCGAGGGGATGCTGAAGGCGCTGTGCGCGGCCTGCAAAATCGCTTTCGACCCCGCCATGCTCGCCTGGGCGCCGGGCCGGCGCGAAACCGACGGCCCCTGGGCGCCGGCATGGTATGGCGCGGTCGAGCAATCGACCGGCTTTTCGCCGCCCCGCCCGGAGCCGACGATCGACGACCTCCCCGACGCGCTGAAGCGCCTCGCCGAGAAGGCGCGGCCGCTTTACGAGACGCTGGCCGCGCATCGGCTGCGGGGAGAGTGAGCGCGACTTCGTCGCGTGGCTATTTCGACCCCATCGCGCTTTGCACCGCCTGCGCGAGCGCGAGGTGCTGTTCGAGAATCGGGCCGGTCTCGGATGCGAAGCGTCGCAGATTCTTGTTTTTAGTGGACGAAGCCTGCTGCTCGAAGCGCTTGATGTCGTTGCCGTGGTCCTTGATCTGCGCTTTGATGAAGGCAGCGTCGAACGCGTCGCCGCTCAGAGGATCCAGTTTGTCGTGGGTCTTCTTGCCTTCTTCGCCGACGCCTTCGGGCAATTTCGCCTTCTGAACATCCGCCGCCGCCGCGAGCCGGCTCTCGATCTCCACATGGTCGTCGACCATCAGCCGAGCGAACGCCTTCACCGCGGGCGAAACGGCTCGCTTTTCCGCCAGCAGGCAGAGCGCGATTTCAGCCTGATTGTCCTCGGCGGCATAAGACAGGAATTGCTGATCCGGCTGGCTCATCGGTTGCGGTGAAGCCATCGCCGGTTCCGGCGATTGCGCGAGCGCGGGGGTGGCGGCGAGGAGTGCGGCGAAAGCGAAGAGACGGATCATGGGAGGCTCCAGCTTGGAGGTTTTCCAAGCAACGGCGCGATCAACGCCCTGTTCCCCGCCCGTCTGCAAAAGGACTACGCGATCCTCGCCGCCACCTCCTCCGCAATCGCCAGCGACGAAGTGAGCCCGGGGCTCTCGATGCCGAACAGGTTGACCAGCCCGGCCACGCCGTGCCGCTCCGGCCCGTCGATGCGGAAATCGGCGGCCGCGTCCGACGGCCCCGAGATCTTCGGCCTGATCCCCGCATAGGCCGGCGTCAGCGCGTCGTCCGGGAGATCCGGCCAGTAGCGGCGGATCGCCTCGGTAAAGCCCTGCCCTCGGGCGGGATCGACGCTGTAATCCAGCCTGTCCACCCATTCGACATCAGGCCCGAATCGCGCCTGGCCGCCGAGATCGAATGTCAGATGCACGCCGAGCCCATGCGTCTGCGGCGCCGGATAGATGAGGCGCTGGAACGGCGAGCGGCCGGCGAGCGCGAAATAATTGCCCTTCGCGAAAAGCGTCTCGGGGATGAAGCGCGCATCGAGCCCCTCGATGCCGCGCGCCACGCGCGAGGCGGAAAGGCCCGCCGCGTTGACCAGCGCGCCGACGCTGAGCCGCATTGGCTCGTCTCCGCCGATCTCGGCGATAAAGCCATCGGGCGCCGCCCGCGCGGACAGGAACGGCGCGCGATAGGCGATGGCCTCGATGTCGCCCGACAGCGCCAGCATGAAGCCGTGGCTGTCGATGATCCCCGTCGAGGGCGCGTGCAGCGCCACCAAGCAGGCGAGCGCCGGCTCCAGCGCCCGCGCCTCGTCGCCTGATAGCATCCGCAAATCGGCGACGCCGTTCTCGGCGCCCTTGCGGGCCAGCGCCTCCAGCCCGGCGCGTTCGCTGTCGTCGGCGGCGACGATCAGCTTGCCGCAGCGCCGATGCGCGACTCCGTGGGTCTCGCAGAAAGCATAGAGCATTGCCCGCCCGCGCACGCAGAGCCGCGCCTTCAGGCTGCCGGTCGGATAATAGATACCGGAATGGATGACTTCGCTGTTGCGCGACGAGGTCTCCTCGCCGAAGGCGCCGCGCGCTTCGACCACCACCACCGAGCGGCCGGCGAGCGTCAGCGCGCGGGCCACGGCGAGGCCGACGACGCCGGCCCCGATGACAAGAACGTCAGCGTCTCTCATGCGCGCGCCTGCAAGGTGGTGAGCCGCGGGCTGGGCTCGATGCCAGCGCCGCGCAGCAGATCGACATAGACCCGCCGCATCCGCTCGCGCGTCGCGGCGAAGGCGGCGATGTCGAGATCGAACAGCGCGTGGAGATCGGCGAGGCCGAGATCGGCGGGGATTTCGCTGGCGAGCCGCACCGGCACGCCCGTCGTCTGGCAAAGCTCCAATGTGCGGCTGTCATGGGCGATGACCCCGCCCGGCACGCCGGCCTGCACCGCCAGCATCACGCCATGAAACCGCGCGCCCACGGCGAAATCGAAGCCGCGCATCGCCTCCATCCACGAGGTTGCGTCCGTAAAGCAGGTCGCGTGGCGCTGGCGCCATAGCTCGAAATCCTCCGCCGAGCGGTCCGGCGCGATGAACTCGCGGATCGCCTGTCGCTCGGCCGGCTCGCTGCGCTCGCTCTCGCCGCGCGCCAGCCGCACCATGTCGAGATCGGCCTGCGCGACATAGGCGCCGCCCGTCGCCTCGACGAGCCGCGCCAGCCTTCGCTCGATGTCGCGCGTCGCCCCGAAATGCCGGCTGCCGGCGGCGACCGCCAGCCGTTCGATGCGCCGCTTGTCGAAGCGCCGCTTCAAGACGGCGTAGAAATCAGGTTGGTCGTTGAGGAAATTCGAGGGGCAGCCGGTGATCGCGGCGCAGTCGCCCAGCCCTAGCTTCTCCAGCGCGCGGCGGGTGAATTCACCGCGTACGCCGATGTTGGGACGCCGCGTCGGCGCCTGCGCCGCCAACAGCCGCACCCAGCGCTCGGTTCCGGCCGTAAGCTGGACGAGCGAGGCCATATTGGGCGCCTGCGCGCCGAGCCCTACGACGACAATCGGCAAGCCGATCTTCTCAAGATGCGTCGCGAACCAGCCGAGATCGTGATGGGCGCCCAACTGATTGGCGGCGGCGAAGACGAGGAGATCGCATTTCTCCCGCGCCTCCTCGGCCGTCACGCGCCAGGGCAGGATCGTCGCCTCCGGCGAGAGGTGGCGCCACAACGCCTCGACGAAGGCGAAATTGCCGAGATTGTCGCCGCTGGCGCGAAACAACGCCTCCGACGGGTGGAGAAACGAATCCTCATAGCGCCGCGATGGCGCGAGCAACCCTATGCGCATATTCTCCGCCCCGACGGGCTCAGCGCCCTCGCTCCTCGGGAACCCTGTCCCCGGCGCTTGCCTTTAGTCGCGCGGGCTGTTTTAGGGCTTTTCCCGGCGAAGTCGACCCTCGCGCGCGGTCAACCACAAGGAGCTTTCGGCGTCATGGCGAGCTTGCGGCGGGCGACCTCCAATATCGCCGCCCAGGTCATCAGTCTGGCGGCCGGCGTCTTCGACCGCATCGTGCTGGTCGGGCTGCTGCTGCGCGCCTGGGGCGCGAACACTTTCGCCGATTACGCGATCCTGCAATCGTGGGCCGCCTTGCTGCTGATGGTCGAGCTAGGCGCGCAGATCTATTTCCAGAACGAGGAGCAGCGCGCTTACGTTCGTGACGACAAGCCGGCTTTCCGACGGCTGGCGGCGATCCATCTCGGCCTTTCGCTCGCCGTCGTCGCGCCGCTGGCGATTCTGTTCACGCTGCTGGTCGTCAGCGGCGGGGCCGACCGGGCGCTGCACCTGCCCAGCATAGACCTTGTCACGGCGCGTTGGATCGTGCTGCTGCTCGGCCTCGGCAACCTGCTCTCGGTGCTGCGCGCGCCGGCGAGCGCGGTCTATTCGGCGACCGGCGAATTCGCCCATGTGACGCTGATCTCGGCCGGCTCGGTCGTCGTCAACACGCTATCGGCCTTTACGGCGGTGAGTTTTGGCGCGCGACCGCTCGTCGTGGCCGGGCTTTTCTTCGCGCTCTATGGTGTCGGCGCGGCGCTCTATTTCCACCTCGGCGTGCGGCGGCGACGGCGGGAATGGACGGCGCCGCCGGCGCTGCCGACGCGCCAGGAATTCGCCACCACCATCGGCCACGT
Source organism: Pseudomonadota bacterium (assembly GCA_021777795.1). Taxonomy (GTDB): domain Bacteria; phylum Pseudomonadota; class Alphaproteobacteria; order Rhizobiales; family Beijerinckiaceae; genus Roseiarcus. The sequence goes on from JAJYDD010000196.1 coordinate 6,876, forward strand.
CAAATGGTTCTCGTTGCAGATGATCGCGCCGACGGTCTGGTTGCAGGCCCCGGTGCTGGTGTTCGCCGCGCGCGGCGTCGCCGGCGGACAGATCGCGGCGTTTCTCCTGATGCGCACGATGGTCAACCAGATCCGGCAGTCGTTCCAGTTCGCCGCCGTCGGCGCGGGGCTGGAGATCGCCACCTTCGGCCATGCCGGCGATTTCCCGCGCGCCTGGGATCTGACGGCGCAAGTCGGCCGCATGACGACAGTCATCAGCGGCGCCTTCGTCGGCGCCATTCTCGCCTTCGGCCCGACAGTCACCTTCTATTGGGCCGGCGACGCCAAGCTTTACGATCCGCGCATCGCGCTCGCCATGCTGATCCCACTGCTGGCGGTCGCGCCTTTGCAGCAGCCGGTGGCGCTGTTGCAATATTCCAACCATTCGCGCGAAATCGGCCTCTTGCGGCTCGGCCTCATCCTGTTCGGCCCGCTCGGCTGCGTGGCCGGAGAGATGTTGGCGGGGCCGCCGGGGCTGGCGGCGGGGCTGGGGATCGCCGAGATCCTCGCCTATGGCCTGCTGACGCCGCGGCTGGCGGCGATGCCGGCGCTCAAGGGCTTCTGGCGCTAC
>JAJYDD010000197.1 GCA_021777795.1 Pseudomonadota bacterium
CAGCGGGCGTTTTTGATGTTGTCGCATCCGGCGGCCCTGAGCAGGTTGTAGGCGAAGGATCGCAGTCGGGCGGCGATGTCGGGGTTCTTACGAATGCGCGAGGCGTCCTCGGCGAAAGCGGTGTCGCACACATAATGGCTGGCGTGGTGAGTATGCCGGAGGGATTTCACCTCCAGCCTCTCTCAGAACGATGCGGGAGCCTCTCGACTCACACCGCTCCCATCAAGCAAACGCGCCCACCATTCCGCGCTGCCAGTGTACGAATAGATACGGCTGCTTCTCGGCTATTCGTTCGAGGAGCTGGCTTGCCCGCGTCTTATGCCTCCTCAGCCGTTTGAACTTCCGCATGGCCCAGGCCACCAACGTCTTGTTGAGGTGCCTGAGGACCGGATACATCGCCGACGGATAGAACCTTCCATAGTAGGCCAGCCAGCCCCGCAAGACGGGATTGTCCAGCCGGGAGATGTCCCGCAGGCTCAGGTCCGTTCGATTGCGATAGTTCAGCCGCCGCGTGGTCGCCCGCATGGCTTTGAGAGCTTTCGCGCTGACCGCCGGGGTGAAGCTCACGAACAGAGAGTTCCGTTTGCGATTCTTCACAAGGCGCGGTCGGAAGCCGTACCCGCCGCCAATCCGGAATCAAGTGGCTCGAAGTGAACCACTGCATCGCGCAAAAACGCTCGGAACATCGAGTTCTGATGGAATGTGATTGGTCAACCCGATAGTGGACATGGTCATACGAGCCGCGGTTTAGAATGGGACCGCCGCCCCTCGGAGCTTCGCCACCGCTGCGTAAGACTGCATCATGGTCCCGATCCTTCCGGATCGACCGAATACAAGTTTGTGGCGCGAAGATCGCGCCTGATGGCGGGCTCCCCTCGGATCATATGGAAATCGTGCATCCGCTCGTCTGCAAGCCGCCGCCGCCTGGCGTGTGAGGGCCAATCGGCGCCGGCTTGCCGACGAGCCCGATCGTTGGAGCACTTCATGAAAACCGACCCTTGACAGATTCGATCCCATCCAAGTCCATGGGTCGACATGAGGCGCCCGCAGGCGACGCCGGGAATGTCTCTTCAGAGCGGGAAGTTGCCGACCATGCAGGCGGCAGCTCCCCACCCACCGGAAACATTCGACCGCCCAGATGTATGGCCTCCGATCGATTCTGATCGGAAGCCGCGGGCGAGCCCCAAGTCCCAGGGCATGAGCGATAATCTCACCAAAATTTGATTCCACACCCAGCAAGTATTTTTTCTCTGCTCTACGCCGGCTTGCGACGGCCATCAAAACCTTGTTGATCCGCCCCATTTTTTGCATTTTCTAATCGACCCGTCGCTAATCGCACGCCGCGATTGGCCTTGGACGGGGACGATCGTGGCGGCTAATCGTGCTTCTTCGGAGGCCTTCTCCCGCGGCGCGCGCATGCTGCGCACCGCGCTCGGGCCGGCGATCGCAAGCTTCCTCGAAGACCCCTCGATCGTCGAGGTGATGCTGAACCCGGACGGCCGGCTGTGGATCGACCGGCTGTCGGGCGGCCTGGAGGATAGCGGACGGTTGATGTCCGCCGCCGACGGCGAGCGGATCGTGCGCCTGGTCGCGCATCATGTCGGCGCCGAGGTGCATCCCGGTTCGCCGCGCGTCTCGGCCGAACTGCCCGAGACGGGCGAGCGATTCGAAGGCCTTCTTCCCCCGGTCGTCGCGGCGCCCGCCTTCGCGATCCGCAAGCCCGCCGTCGCCGTGTTCACTCTCGACGACTACGCCGCCGCCGGCATCATGACGAAAGGCCAGGCCGCCGCGCTGCGGCAGGCTGTCGCCGCGCGAAAGAACATCCTGGTCGCCGGCGGCACCTCGACCGGCAAGACCACCCTTACCAATGCGCTGCTCGCCGAGATCGCGGGCACGACCGACCGCGTGGTGCTGATCGAGGATACGCGCGAGCTTCAATGCCGGGCGCCGAACCTCGTCGCGCTGCGCACCAAGGACGGCGTCGCCTCGCTCTCCGATCTCGTCCGTTCGTCGCTGCGCCTGCGTCCCGACCGCATCCCGATCGGCGAAGTGCGTGGGGCGGAAGCGCTCGACCTCCTGAAGGCCTGGGGAACCGGCCACCCCGGCGGCGTCGGCACCATCCACGCCGGCACGGCGCTGGGCGCGCTGCGCCGCCTCGAACAACTCATCCAGGAAGCCGTCGTCACCGTCCCTCGCGCGTTGATCGCCGAGACCATCGATGTCGTCGCCGTCCTGCGCGGTCGCGGCTCGGAGCGCCGCCTCGCCGAACTCGGTCTCGTCGCCGGTCTCGATCCCGTCACCGGCGACTACCGAGTCGCGCCCGCCGAAGCGGGCGGAGAATCCATTCTTTCAGGAGAACAGCCATGATCCACGCCTTTCCTCCCAAGCATCGCATCCGTCGCCGCGTCGGCGATTTCATCGCAGTCATCGCCGTCTCGCTGGCCTTTGCGCCGGCGGCCTATGCCTCGGGCTCCTCGATGCCGTGGGAGACCCCGCTCAATCAGATCCTCGAATCGGTTCAGGGGCCGGTCGCCAAGATCATTTCGGTCATCATTATCACCGTGACCGGCCTGACGCTCGCCTTCGGCGACACGTCCGGCGGTTTCCGCCGGCTGATCCAGATCGTCTTCGGTCTCTCGATCGCTTTCGCCGCATCGAGCTTTTTCCTGTCGTTCTTTTCCTTCTCCGGCGGGGCGCTGATCTGATGGCGGCGATCGGCGATCCAGACGTTCCCGGCTTCTTTGCGCCCGTGCATCGGGCGCTGACCGACCCGATCCTCATGGGCGGCGCGCCGCGCGCGGTTGCCATCGCCAACGGCACCGTGGCGGCCGCGATCGCCCTGGGGCTCCGGCTTTGGATACCCGGCGCCCTCATCTGGGCGGCGGGGCATGCCGCCGCGGTCTGGGCGGCGAAGCGCGATCCGCAATTCGTCGACGTGGTGCGCCGGCATCTCCGCTATCCTGCTTATTTCGGCGCGTGAGGTTCGTATGCTGAACCTCGCCGAATATCGCGGCCGTCCCGCCGGCCTGGCCGACTTCCTGCCTTGGGCCGCGCTGGTCGAAAAGGGCGTCGTCCTCAACAAGGACGGCTCTCTTCAGCGGACCGCGCGCTTCCGGGGCCCCGATCTCGACAGCGCGACGCCCGCCGAACTGGTCGGCGTGACGGCGCGCCTCAATAACGCGCTCCGCCGCCTCGGCTCTGGCTGGGCGGTCTTCGTCGAGGCGCAGCGCGTCGCCGCCCAGACCTATCCGCATGGTGCCTTTCCGGATGCAGCGTCGATGCTGGTCGACCTCGAACGGCAGAACTCGTTCGAGGAAGCGGGCGCCCATTTCGAGAGCCGCTATTTCCTGACCTTCGTCTGGCTGCCGCCAGCGGAGGACGCCTCACGCATAGAGGGTTGGCTCTATGAGGGCCGCGAGCAGACCGGCGTCGATCCGTGGGAGCTGCTGCGCGGCTTCCTCGATCGCACCGACCGCGTGCTGCAACTCGTCGAAGGCTTCATGCCCGAGGTCGGTTGGCTCGACGACGGCGAGACGCTGACCTACCTGCACTCGACGATTTCGACCCGTCAGCAGCGCGTGCGCGTCCCCGAGACGCCGATGCACCTCGACGCGCTGCTCGCGGATGAGCCGCTGACCGGCGGACTGGAGCCGCGGCTCGGCTCACATTGCCTGCGCACGCTGACCGTGGTCGGCTTTCCGACCGCGACCCATCCCGGCATCCTTGACGAGCTGAACCGCCTGGCTTTCCCCTACCGCTGGTCGACCCGCGCGATCCTGCTCGACAAGACCGAGGCGGTGAAACTGCTGACCAAGATCCGGCGGCAGTGGTTCGCCAAGCGCAAGAGCATCGCCGCCATCGTCAAGGAGGTGATGACCAACGAGGCCTCGACCCTCGTGGATTCCGACGCCGCCAACAAGGCGGTCGATGCGGACCTGGCGCTGCAGGAGCTGGGCTCCGACGATGTCGGGCAGGCCTATGTCACCGCGACCATCACAGTCTGGGACGAGGACCTAAGCGTGGCGGCCGAGAAGCTTCGTCTCGTCGAGAAGGTGATCCAGGGCCGCGACTTCACCTGCATGGCGGAAGGGGTGAACGCGGTCGAGGCCTGGCTCGGCTCGCTGCCCGGGCACGCTTACGCCAATGTCCGCCAGCCGCCGATCTCGACGCTGAACCTCGCTCACATGATTCCGCTTTCGGCGGTCTGGGCAGGCCCGGCAAGGGACGAGCATTTTGCGGCGCCGCCGTTGTTCTTCGGCAAGACCGAAGGCTCGACGCCGTTCCGTTTCTCGCTCCATGTCGGCGATGTCGGCCACACACTGATTGTCGGCCCGACCGGCGCCGGCAAGTCGGTGCTGCTGTCGCTGATGGCGATGCAGTTCCGGCGCTATCGGCACAGCCAGATCTTCGCCTTCGACTTCGGCGGCTCGATCCGCGCCGCCGCGCTCGCCATGGGCGGCGACTGGCACGACCTCGGCGGAAACCTCTCGGCGGGATCGGAGGACAGGGTTTCTCTCCAGCCGCTGGCGCGGATCATCTTGCCGGCCGAGCGGACCTGGGCTGCCGAATGGGTGGCGGCGATCCTCGCCAAGGAAGGCGTCACCATCGACCCGAGCGCCAAGGAACACATCTGGTCGGCGCTGACCTCGCTCGCCACGTCGCCCGTGCAGGAACGCACCATCACCGGGCTCGCGGTGCTGCTGCAATCGACCGCGCTCAAACAGGCGCTGCAACCCTATTGCGTCGGCGGCCCCTTCGGACGGCTGCTCGACGCCGAGGTCGAGCATCTGGGCTCGGCCTCGGTCCAGGCCTTCGAGACCGAGGGCCTGATCGGCGCCGGCGCCGCGCCCGCCGTGCTCACCTACCTGTTCCATCGCATCGAGGGCAGGCTCGACGGGCGTCCGACGCTACTCATCATCGACGAGGGCTGGCTCGTCCTCGACGATCCCGCCTTCGCCCAGCAGCTCCGCGAATGGCTGAAGACGCTGCGCAAGAAGAACGCCTCCGTCATCTTCGCCACCCAATCGCTCTCCGACATCGACGGTAGCAATATCGCGCCGGCCATCATCGAAAGTTGCCCGACGCGGATTTTTTTGCCGAACGAACGCGCGATCGAGCCGCAGATCACCGCCATCTATCGGCGTTTCGGTCTCAACGACCGCCAGATCGAGATCCTCGCGCGGGCGACGCCCAAGCGGGACTACTACTGCCAGTCGCGGCGCGGCAATCGCCTGTTCGAGCTGGGCCTCGGCCCGGTCGCGCTCGCCTTTTGCGCCGCGTCGTCGAAGGCGGATCACGCGGGCATAGAGCGCCTCCTCGCCGAGCAGGGGCGCGAGGCCTTTGCCAAGGCCTGGCTCGCCGACCGCGGCCTCGTCTGGGCGGCCGACCTCATCCCCGATCTTTCGAACCTGGAGACCTCGTGATGATCGAGCTCCGCGCTCTTACGGCGGCAAGCGCCGTCGCCCTCGCGCTCGCCGCTGCCGTCCCGCCCGCCACGGCGCAATGGATCGTGTTCGATCCCAACAATTATCTGCAGAACGTGCTGACGGCCGCGCGCGAGCTGCAGCAGATCAACAACCAGATCCAGATGCTGACCAACCAGGCCCAGAGCCTGGTCAACCAGGCCCGCAATCTCGCGAGCCTGCCGATGTCGACGCTGACCCAGCTTCAGTCGTCCATCGCCCGGACCCAGGCCCTGCTCGGACAGGCTCAGCACATCGCTTTCAACGTCCAGCAGATCCAGCAGGCCTATTCGACCAATTATGGCGTCGCCGCGGGCGCGGGCTCGACCAGCGCGATGTTCGCCTCGGCCCAGACGCGCTGGCAGAACTCCGTCGGCGCCTTCGAGGATTCGTTGAAAGTGCAGGCCGGCGTCGTCGGCAACATCTCGACCAATTCGGGCGCGATGAATTCGCTCGTCTCGGCCAGCCAGTCAGCGACGGGCGCGCTTCAGGCCGCCCAGGCCGGCAATCAGCTCCTCGCCCTGCAATCCCAGCAGCTTTCCGATCTCGTGGCGCTCCTCTCCGCCAAGAGCCGGGCCGATGCGCTGGAGCAGGCGCGAACCGCTTCGGCGGAGGCCCAGGGGCAGCAGCAGTATCAGACCTTCCGGACGCGCAGCGGCTACCAGCCGGGCGCCGTCACCATGTTCAGCGGCAACTGAGGCTCTCGGTCATGGCGCGTCCGGACAGCTTCCGCATCGCGGCGACTGGCATCCTCATCACCGTGATCTTCGCCGCGCTGATCGCGACGCATCTAAATGCGCCGGCGCCATCGGCGGTCGATCTGCACTCCGCCGCAACGCCCGACGACCTTTCGCCCGGGTTGCGCCATTGCGGCGCGCTCGGGCCCAGCGACGCCGAAGATCCGCACTGCCTGGCTGTTTGGGATGAAAACCGCCGGCGGTTCTTCGGCAGGCCGGCGCGGCCGCTGCCAAGTCCCCCCGCTCCTGAGGCGACCGCGCCGGCCACCCCATCCTCAGCTGCTCCTCGATCCGGAGCGGCGCGATGAACAACGTCGGGATCATCGACACCTTTCTCAACACCTTCACGACCTACATCGATTCCGGCTTCGGCCTGATCAAAGGCGAAGTCGGCTACCTGTCCTCGACCCTCATCGCGATCGACATCACGCTCGCCGGTCTCTTCTGGGCCTGGGGCGCCGACGAGGACATTCTCCAGCGCCTGGTCAAGAAGACGCTCTATATCGGCTTCTTCGCCTTCATCATCACCAACTTCAACAATCTCTCAGCCATCGTCTTCAACAGCTTCGCCGGGCTCGGCCTGAAAGCGGGCGGCTCGTCGATCTCGACCGCCACATTCCTGCAACCCGGACATCTCGCCCAGGTCGGACTCGACGCCGGTCAGCCGCTGCTCGACGCGGCGAGCCAGCTCATGGGCTTCACCTCGTTCTTCGCGAATTTCGTCCAGATCGCCGTGTTGATGGTGTCCTGGCTGTTGGTGCTGATCGCTTTCTTCATCCTGGCGGTGCAGCTCTTCGTCACCCTGATCGAGTTCAAGCTGACCACGCTCGTCGGCTTCATCCTCATCCCCTTCGCGCTGTTCAACAAGACGGCCTTCCTCGCCGAAAAAGTGCTCGGCAACATCGTGGCGTCCGGCGTCAAGGTGATGGCGCTCGCCGTCATCGTCGGCATCGGCACCGGGCTGTTTTCGCAGTTCACCACTACCTATGCCGGCGGCCAGCCGACGGTCGAGCAGGCGCTATCGGTTGTGCTCGCCGCGCTCGCCATGCTCGGCCTCGGCATATTCGGGCCCGGCATCGCCACCGGCCTCGTTTCCGGCGCGCCGCAACTCGGAGCGGGCGCCGCGGTCGGGACCGGCCTCGCCGTCGCCGGCTTGGGCATGGCCGGGGGCGCCGGCCTCGGGCTGGCCGGAAGGGGAAGATCGGAA
>JAJYDD010000198.1 GCA_021777795.1 Pseudomonadota bacterium
CGGGCCTTGAAGGGACCATCGAAGGCAAGCGGGTCAAGGCCGGTTCGCGGCAGATCGTCTATGGCGGGGGCGTGCTCGAAAATTGGGCTTTGCGCGCCTCGCGTCGCGCGTCCTGGCGCTCGGCGCTCAGCGTGTTCGTCTCCATCGACGGACGCGCCGCCGGCGCGATCCTCCTGGCCGACGAACTTCGCAAGGAGACGCCGGGCGCGGTGCGCGCATTGCGCGCCGAGGGCGTCAAGCGTATCGCGATGTTGACCGGCGACCGCGCCGAGGCCGCCGAGATCATCGGCGCCGCGCTCGATCTCGACGCCATTTTCTCCGAACGCGGCCCCGCCGACAAGGTGGAGGCGGTCGCCTTCGAACGGCGGCGGCATCCAACGATCATGGTCGGCGACGGCGTCAACGACGCCCCGGCGCTCGCCGCGGCGACGGTTGGCGTCGCGATGGGGGCGCGGGGGGCGAGCGCCTCCTCGGAAGCCGCCGATGTCGTGCTGCTGGTCGACCGGCTGGACCGCGTTCCCACCGCTATCGCAATCGCCCGACGGGCGCTGAGGATTGCGACCGAGAGCATCGTCGTGGGGCTGGCGCTCTCCGGCGTGGCGATGGCGGCCGCAGCGCTGGGCTGGTTGCCGCCTATCAAAGGCGCGTTGACGCAGGAGGCCATCGACGTCGCCGTGATCCTGAATGCGCTGCGCGCGCTGACCTCGCCGTGGCGCCTTTTCCGCCGCGCCATGCCGGCCGCCGCCGCGCGGGATCTGCATCAGGCCCACGACGGCCTCACGGTGACGCTGGACCGATTGCGGGAAATCGCCGACGCGCTCGACGACGCCTCGCCAGACGCGGCCCGCCCGCTCATTAGGGAAGCCTATAGTCTCGTAACCGAGCAGATCGTCATGCACGAAGAGGAAGACGAGGCCATCGTCTATCCCAAAATCTCGCAATATCTGCGCGATCCCTCCGTGCTTTCGGCGATGAGTCGCGCGCATCGCGAAATCGCGCATCTGTCTCGGCTGCTTTCGCGACTTGTCGGCGAATTGAACGCCGACGTCACGGATCATTACATCATTCGAGACGCTCAGCGCGCCATCGAATCGATCGAATCCTTGGTTCGCATCCATAGCGCCCAGGAGGAGGACATCTATGACTTCGTCGTGGGGACGGCGTAGACTGTTCGCAATGCCTTTGAGAAAAAGTGGGGCGAACGCGACGGAAACCGCTCCGCAGGTTCACTCGAAGAGTTCAGAATGCGTGCCCGCCCGAACGAAGTTCACGCGGTTTGCCTCGATCTGATAGATCAAGAGAAAATCGCCGCCGATATGGCATTCCCGATGGTCCGCCCAATCGCCTTTGAGCGGGTGGTCCGACCACTCCGCGCCCAAAGGCGCATCGTTGGCGATCAACTGCAACATGGCCTCTTTCAGACGCGGCATGTCGTATCGCCCGGATCGGGAAAGGCGCTCCCAATCCCTTTCAAACTGCCGGGTGAAATCGGACGATCTCGGCAGAGGCGCCCGCTTTTTGTCAGCGGGCCTTTTTGTCGAGGGCATCAATCAAGTCCCGCCCCTCGCGAAAGCGTGCTTTGCCGGCAGCCATCATGGCGCGGGATTCCGCCATCGCGGCCCGGGTCTCGGCGTTCGGCATCTTCAACTCGAAAGGCAAGGCCTTGTCTCTGGCGACGCGCGTCAATGTGATGCGAATTGCGTCCGAAACGGTCAGCCCGAAATAATTCAAAACGGCTTCGGCTTCGTCCTTCACGCGCTCGTCGATGCGAGCGCGCACAAATGCGGTGGCGGGCATGGCTGCCTCCTTGCTTGGCCCCTGTAGCCCAAATGAGCTACAAATGCAAGGAAGCGTGCCTGGGACCGCAACGCGAAGCGTACATCAGGCCAGCGTGATTTCCCGCTTGAACGCGATCAAAGCAGCGTTCCTGCCCTCACCCTAGCGCCCTGCCCAAATCCTCACACAAATCCTCGACATCCTCCAGCCCCACCGACAGCCGCAGCAGCCCCGGTCCGATGCCCAGCGCCGCGCGCAGCTCCGGCTTCAGCCGCTGGTGCGTCGTCGTCTCGGGGTGGGTGATGAGCGACTTCGCGTCGCCGAGGTTGTTGGAGATGCCGATGATCGACAGCGCATTGGCGAAAGCGAAAGCCGCCGCCTTGCCGCCCTCGATCTCGAACGCGAGCATCGTGCCGCCGCCCGACATCTGCTTGTGGGCGATCTCATATTGCGGATGATCCGGCCGCCCGGGATATAAAACCCGCGAAACGCGCGGATGCTCGCTCAAGAACGAAGCGATGCGCTCGGCCGAGCGGGTCTGGGCGGCGACGCGCACCGGCAGCGTCTCCAGCGATTTCAGCATCACCCAGGCGTTGAACGGCGACAGGCTCGGGCCGGTCTGGCGCAGGAAATTGTGGATGTGGTCGGCGATGAATTTCTCCGACGCCAGGATCACCCCGCCGAGCGTGCGGCCCTGCCCGTCGATGTGTTTGGTCGCCGAATAGACGACGCAATCGCCGCCGAGCCGCAGTGGTTGCTGCATCATCGGCGAAGCGAAGGCGTTGTCGACGACAAGCGTCGCGCCGCCCGCGTGGGCGATCTTGGCGACCTCGGCGATGTCGATGATCTCCAAAGTCGGGTTGGTCGGGCTCTCCAGAAACAGGGTCTTGGTGTTCGGCCGCATCGCCGCGCGCCAGGCGTCGAGATCCGTTCCCTCAACCAAGGTCGAGGCGACGCCGAAGCGCGGCAGCAAATCCTCGACCACGTAGAGACAAGAGCCGAACAGCGCCTTGGCCGCCACGACATGATCGCCCGCGCGCACCTGCCCCATCAGCGCCGCCGTCACCGCCGCCATGCCGGAAGCGGTGGCGCGGGCGGCCTCGGCGCCTTCCAGCAGCGCCATGCGCTGCTCGAACATCGCCACCGTCGGGTTGGAAAAACGCGAATAAATGAAGCCCGGCGTCTCGCCCTTGAACCGCTTCTCCGCGATCTCCATTGTATCGTAGAGGTAGCCCTGGGTCAGGAACATGGCTTCCGACGTCTCGTCGAACTGCGAGCGCAGCGAGCCGCCGTGGACAAGTTGCGTCGCGGGCCGCAGCGTCTTCGGGTCGCGGGATTTGCGGGGACTGACCATTTCGCGCTCCAGAACGGGCCGCGAAATCCGGATTTGCAAGGATATTCCTCGGAAATCCCGATCTTTTAGCCCTTTGTTTAACGTGGCGGCAAGCCGACCGGCTCAAATAACCACGAATCCTAGACCTCATAAGATGGCGCGCGCGCGCCGTCAACCGCGAGCCGGCGCCGCTTTATTTTGTTGTTTACGGGCCGCTCAAGGGGTTGCGGGACACAGGCTCGCCGTTAATGTCGTCTTTCGACAATGAAATCTGGCGAGGAAACCTTGACCCTCACGTCGCAACAGAAAAGAGCGATCGTCGCCGCCTATCTCGGCTGGACGCTCGACGCCTTCGATTTTTTCCTGCTGACCTTCCTCATCAAGGACATTGCGGCCGAGTTCGGCGCCACCATCCCCGAGGTCGCCTATGCGCTGTTCCTGACGCTGGCCTTCCGTTTCGTCGGCGCCTTCATCTTCGGCCGCATCGGCGACGCCATCGGCCGCAAGCCGGCGCTGATGATCGACATTCTGAGCTTTTCCATCATCGGCGCGGCGGCGGCTTTCTCGCCCAATCTGTCGATTTTCCTGATCCTGCGCGCGCTGTTCGGCGTGGCGATGGGCGGCGAATGGGGCCTGGGCTCGTCGCTGGTGATGGAATCGATCCCGCCGAAAGCGCGCGGGCCGGTGTCGGGCCTGTTGCAGGCGGGCTACCCGAGCGGCTTCCTGCTCGCCTCCGTGGTCTATGGCCTGTTCTACCACCGCGTCATCGGCGGCCACCTCATCGACTGGCGGGTGATGTTCCTGTTCAGCGTGCTGCCGGCCTTCGTGGTGGTGTTCATTCGCGCCGGCGTCGAGGAATCGCCGGCCTACGAGGCGTCCAAGCACATCGAGAAACCGGGGCTGGTGAAGTCGATCACCGACAATTGGCGCCTTGTCGTCTATTCCGTGGTGATGATGATGCTGTTCAACTTCTTCAGTCACGGCACGCAGGATCTTTACCCGACCTTCCTCATCAAGCAGCACCATTTCGACCCGCCGACCGTCAGCCTCATCAACATCGTCGGCAATCTCGGCGCGATCATCGGCGGCATCGTCTTCGGCGCGCTGTCGGAGCGCATCGGCCGCGTCAACGCCATCACCATCGCCGCCGCCATCGCCTTGCCCGCCTTGCCGCTGTGGGCATTTTCGGCGACGCCGCTGTTGCTGGCGCTGGGCGCCTTCATCATGCAGATCTCGGTGCAGGGCGCCTGGGGCGTGGTGCCGGCGCATCTCAACGAGTTGTCGCCGGGCGCGGTGCGCGCGACCTTGCCGGCCTTCGTCTATCAGGCCGGCAATTTCCTCGCCTCCTACAACGGCCCGTTCCAGGCCAAGCTGGCCGAGGCGCATGGCGGGAATTTCGGCTACGCGCTGGCGCTGGTGGCTGGGATCGTCGCCGTCGCGCTCATCATCGTCATCCGCTTCAGTCCCGAGAAGCGGGGCGAGGTGTTGCAAGCCCATTGACGCAGGGCCGCTTTTGCTTTGCGCAAAAGCGGCTATAGGTCGCTTCATGTCGTCGCCTCCCTCCGGCCTGCTGCCGCGCCCTCGCCTTGCCGCGCTCGTCGAGGCGGGCGCCATCGCGGCCGGGCGCGAAATCGAGCCGTCGCAAATCCAGCCAGCGAGCCTCGACCTGAGGCTCGGCAAAGAGGCCTTTCGGCTGCGCGCGAGTTTCCTGCCCGGGCGCGGCGCGCATGTGCGCGAGCGGCTTGAAACCCTGTCGCCGGAGCGCGTCTCGCTCGAAGGCGAAGGCGCGGTGCTGGAGAAGGGCATCGTCTATATCGCCCCGCTCGCGGAGCGGCTGGCGCTGCCCGAGACCCTGGCGGGCGGCGCCAATCCGAAAAGCTCGACCGGCCGGCTCGATATTTTCGTGCGCCTCATCGTCGATCGCGGCGCGGCCTTCGACGAGGCGCCGGCGGGCTATCATGGGCCGCTGTGGGTGGAGATTTCGCCGCGCAGCTTCTCGGTGCGCGTGCGCGAGGGCACGCGGCTCAACCAGTTGCGGCTGCGCGAAGCCGGGCCGCGAATGACGGTCAGCGACGATCTCCTGCGCGCCCGCCATGCCGAGGCCGCGCTGGTCGAGGGGCCGCTGGAACTGCGCGACGGGCTCGTGGTCCATGTCGGGCTGGCGCAGGCGGGCGTCGTCGGCTTTCGCGCTGTCAAGAACGGCAGCGTCATCGACGTGGACCGGCCGGGGGCCTATGCCGCCGAGGATTTCTGGGAGCCGATCCGCGCCCCGGCGGGGCGGCTGATCCTCGACCCCGACGAGTTCTATATCCTGGCCAGCCGCGAACGCATGCACATCCCCGCCGACCTCGCCGCCGAGATGGCAGCCATCGACCCGGCGCTCGGCGAGTTTCGCGTCCATTACGCCGGCTTCTTCGATCCCGGCTTCGGCTGGACGCCCTCCGGGGCGCCGGGCGCCCGCGCGGTGCTGGAGGTGCGCGGCCGCGACGTGCCGTTCCTGCTGGAGGACGGCCAACCCATCGGCCGGCTGGTGTTCGAGCCGCTGTCCGGCGCGGCCGATGCGCTTTACGGCGCGATCGGCGGCTCCAACTATCAGGGCCAGGGGCTCAAATTGTCGAAGCATTTCCGCAACTGGGGCGAAACATGAAGAAGGCGAGCGCGCCCTCGGCGCTGAAGGTGCAGGCGGTGCTGGGCGACAATTTCGAGGTGCTGGAGTTCGACGCCGGCACCCGCACGGCGGCGGACGCCGCGGCGGCGGTCGGCTGCGAAGTGGCTGAGATCGCCAAATCGCTGCTGTTCCGGGCGCGCGACAGCGGCCGGCCGGTGCTGGTGGTGGCGAGCGGCGTCAACCGGGTGGACGAGAAGAAGGTGGCGGCGCTGATCGGCGAGAGGATCGCGCGGGCGGATGCCGAATACGTCCGTGAGAACACGGGGTTTGCGATTGGCGGCGTGCCGCCGCTCGGCCACGCTGTCGCGCCGCTGACGCTGATCGACGAGGATTTGCTGGGCTTTGAGGCGATCTGGGCGGCGGCGGGGACGCCAAACGCGGTGTTTAAGCTGACGCCGGGGGAGTTGGTGGAGTTGACGGGCGGGCGGGTGGCGGGGGTGAGGGCTTAGGGGTTTGTCCCGCAGGCGGTAGGGATGCAGGATGCCAAACGTTCGTTACATGCGGTCGGTCGGCGTTCTGTTGCTGGCGTTCTTGTTATCCGTGCTATGCGCATTGCTCGTTTATGGCGTCGCTATACTGGCTTGGCCAACCGCAAATAGCAATCTTGCGCCGGCTCTGTCCAGTTTGTCGGCCCTTTTGGCTGTGTGCTTCTGCTTGCGCTTACTCGCCACCCGCTTGCTTTACGACAAGAACGACTCCGCCGACCTACAGTTGATTGGCGGCGCGAGGTTCGGCGACATTCTGCAAGCGGTGTTCAGCGGAAAAGGTGCGAGTTGGCCTTTCGCAAAGCTATCTGCATCGCGGAAAGAACTCCGCCTACAAACGCCCTTCGGCGTTTATGCCTGGAAGACCGACGATGTGCTTTTGAGCGTCAGCCTAACGGGCGGGCTCAATATCGAAACGGTGAGGGCCGGCCAGACGAGCGTGCTGTTCTTCGCGACGCCTTGGCAACGGGCTCGCTTGAAAAAGGGGTTAAAACAATTGGGTTATCCGCTATGACCCGGCCGTCGCGGCCATCAGCGTTAAGCGGCGGCGTCCGACGCGAATATCGTCCTATCCGTTCGCCCCCGAGGCGCCCCGCCCCTTGCGCTCCCGCCCCCTTTCCTCTATGCACCCGCTCACCTGAGAACCGCCCGGCTGGGCTGCCGTGGCGGTTCTTTTTCGCGTCAACCGACGCGAGCGGCGGGAAACCGCCGTCCCAGCCACAGGGCGTCAAGCCCGGGAGTGCCAAATGCCCAAGTTGAAGACGAAATCGGGCGCGAAAAAGCGCTTCAAAATCACCGGGACCGGCAAGGTCGTCTACACCCAGGCGGGCAAGCGCCACGGCATGATCAAGCGCACCACCAAGCAGATCCGCAATCTGCGCGGGACCAATGTGCTGTTCAAGACCGACGGCGACAACATCAAGAAATACTTCCTGCCCAACGGCTGAACCCGGAGATCTGAGAGATGGCACGCGTCAAACGCGGCGTAACCGCCCACGCCAAACATAAAAAAGTTCTCAAGCAGGCCAAAGGCTTCTTCGGCCGCCGCAAGAACACCATCCGCGCCGCCAAGG
>JAJYDD010000199.1 GCA_021777795.1 Pseudomonadota bacterium
GGGCGCCATCGTCGCGCAATCCGGCATGAGCCAGGAATTGTTTCGCGCCGCGAACGCGATGATCGGTCATTGGCGCGGCGGGCTGGGGCTGGCGACCATCGCCGCCTGCGCGGGCTTTGCCGCCATTTCCGGCTCCTCGGTCGCCACCGCCGCCACCTTCGCCACCGTCGCCTATCCCGAGATGCGGCGCCACGATTACCCTAAGAGCTTCTCGACCGGCGTCATCGCGGCCGGCGGCACGCTGGGCGCGATCTTTCCGCCCTCGACCGTGCTGGCGGTCTATGGCCTCATCACCCAGCAGGACATCGGCAAGCTGTTCGTCGCCGGCATCCTGCCCGGCGTGCTGGCGGTGGCGATGTATATGGCCACCATCGCCATCATCGCGCGCGTGCGGCCCGATTTCCTGCCGATCAGCGTGCGCGCCACGGGGCGCGAGCGTCTCGCCGCGCTGTCGAAGGTCTGGGCGTCGCTGCTGCTGTTCGTTTGCGTCATCGGCGGCCTCTATGGCGGCGTGTTCACGCCGACGGAGGCGGGCGGGGTCGGGGCGTGCGGGGCGCTCATCATCAGCGTATTGCGCCGCAAGCTCAGCATGAGCGGCTTTCTGGAGGCGCTGCTGCGGGCGACCCGCACCGCCTCGGCGGTGTTCACGGTGCTGATCGGGGCGCTGCTGTTCGGCTATTTCCTCACCGTCACCGGCGTCCCGCAGAATGTGACCAGCTTTCTCACCGGCCTCGGCCTGCCGCCGCTCGGCGTGTTGCTGCTCATCATGCTGATGTATCTGGTGCTCGGCTGCCTGATGGACGCGATGGCGATGATTATTCTCACCGTTCCCATCGTCTTCCCCGTCATCACCGCGCTCGGCTACGATCCCATCTGGTTCGGAATCATCATCGTCATGACGGTGGAGTTGGGGCTCATCCATCCCCCGGTTGGCATGAACGTGTTCGTCATCAAGACGGCGGTGGAGGATGTGAGTTTCGCCACCATCTTTCGCGGCGTCGCGCCGTTCATCGTCACCGATCTGGTGCGGCTCGGCATCCTCATCGCCGCGCCTGCGATCGCCTTGTTCCTGCCGAGCCTGATGTAATCAGCTTTCGGCGCCGCGCCGCGCGGCTTGCGCGAAGGCGGTCAGCGCCCGGAAGGCCGAGGCGCTGGCGAGGCCCGGCGACGCGCGCGTCGTGACCAGCAGGTTGAGCAGCGCCGGCAGGCGACGCGCCAGAACCTCCGGCGGGAAGGCATTGGCCTGCGCGAGCACGGCGTTGCGCACCGGGAAGGGCAGGCGGTACAATTGCGGCGGCTCGCCGCCGTGGCGAATTTCCAGCATCAGCGCGACGCGGGCGGCCAGCCGCATCGCCGCCAGCGCCGCGTCGCCGCTGTCGGCGAGGCCGTGTATCGCGGCGCGCTCCAGCCCCTTGAGATCGCCTGCGAGCGCGAGATCGACCAGCGCATCGGCCGCCGAGACGCCGGCGCCGGCCGCGAGCGCCGCGACGTCGGCGACTTCGAGCGCGCCGGCGCTCTGCGCATAGAGCATCAGCTTGGCGATTTCGCCGCGCGCCGTGGCGGGCTCGCCGGCAAGCGCGTCGACGAAAGCCGCGCGCGCCTCCTTGGAAACGTTGACGCCGGCCTTGCGCGCTTCGGCGTCGATCATCTCGCCCAAGCTGGCGGGCGGGGCGGGATAACATTCAAGAGCGACGGCGTCCGGCCGGGTCTCGAAAAAGACGCGCAGGGCTGAGCCTTTTTTCAGGCTGTCGGCCTCGACGACGAGATAGGTTTCGGCCGGCAGCGTATCGGCGACCGCGCCGAGGGCGCCGGAGAGATCGCGCCCGCCGGCCTCGATCCAGATCACCCGGGCGCCGCCGAACATCGAGATCGCGCTCGCCTCGTCGGCGAGCCGGCCGGGATCCTTGGACAGCGTATCGGCGGTGAGGCGCACGACCTGGAAAGGGTCGGCGGCGTCGCTGACCAGCGTCGGCACCAGCCGGCGCGCCCGCTCGCTGGCCAGATCCGAATCCGTGCCGTGGAACAGGAACATGGCGGCGCGGCGCGTGGGTTCGCGCAGGAACGCCTCGAATCGCTCGCTTTTGACGATCGCCAACCCGCTACCCCAGCATACGCCCTGTTGCGTTAGCGCGATTTGCGCTAGGGAGCCACCCGCAATCCTAAACGACCGGAACCATCATGGCGACCTACAAGCTCTTCCTGCTCCCCGGCGACGGCATCGGCCCCGAAGTGATGGCCGAGGCCGAGAAGGTCATCGCCTTCTTCAACGCGGAGGGCGGCGCCCGCTTCGAGACCGAGAAGGGCCTGGTCGGCGGCTCGGCGTTCGACGCTCACGGCGCCTCGATCAGCGAGGCCGACATGGAGCGCGCGCAGGCCAGCGACGCCATCCTGTTCGGCGCCGTCGGCGGGCCGAAATGGGCGAACGTGCCCTATGAGGCGCGCCCGGAGGCGGGCCTACTGCGCCTGCGCAAGGATCTCCAGCTTTACGCCAACCTGCGTCCGGCCGTGTGCTATCCCGCCCTCGCCAGCGCCTCGTCGCTGAAGCCGGAGGTGGTCGAGGGGCTCGACATCCTCATCCTGCGCGAACTCACCGGCGGCGTCTATTTCGGCGAGCCTAAGACCATCACCGATCTCGGCAACGGGCAGAAACGCGCGATTGATACGCAAGTCTATGACACCTACGAGATCGAGCGCATCGGCCGCGTCGCCTTCGATCTCGCGAGGAAGCGCCGCAACAAGGTGACCTCCTCCGAGAAGCACAATGTGATGAAGTCGGGCGTATTGTGGAAGGAAGTCATCACCGCCCTGCACAAGCGCGAATTCGCGGACGTGCAGTTGGAGCATCAACTCGCCGACGCGCTCGGGATGCAGCTCGTGCGCTGGCCCAAGCAGTTCGACGTCATCGTCTGCGACAACCTGTTCGGCGACATGCTGTCGGATGTCGCGGCGATGTTGACCGGCTCGCTCGGCATGTTGCCCTCGGCCTCGCTCGGCGACGTCGACCCCAAGACGGCTAAGCGCAAAGCTCTGTACGAGCCGGTGCATGGCTCGGCCCCCGACATCGCCGGCAAGGGCGCCGCCAACCCGATTGCGATGATCGGCTCGTTCGCGATGTGCCTGCGCTATTCCTTCGGGCTGGGCGCCGAGGCGGATCGGCTGGAGGCGGCGATCGCCAAAGTGCTGGCGGACGGGCTGCGCACCAGGGATATCGCGGCGCCGGGCGAGGCGACGATCTCGACCAGCGAGATGGGCGATGCGGTGGTGGCGGCGCTGGGGGGCGCTCAGGCGGCCTGAACGTTGAGACGCAACCCGAGCGCTTTGAGGACGCCGATAAGCGTCGAAAGCCTCGGGTCGCCTTCCGCAGACAGCGCCTTATAAAGAGCTTCTCTTGTAACGCCGGCGTCTTCCGCAACTTTAGACATGCCTTTGGCCCGAGCAACGACACCGAGGGCGTGCGTGAGAAGAGACGCGTCGTCTTCCTCAATCGCGGCCTCGATGTAAGCGGCGACGGCGGCGGGCGTGTCGAGTAAGTCAGCGGAATCCCAGGGGCTTGTTTCGATGGGCATCTTACACCTCTTGCGCCAGCCGTTTCGCGTGGGCGATGTCCGCGCTCTGCGAAGATTTATCGCCGCCGCAAAGCAGAACGACAACTTCCGCGCCGCGCCGGACGAAATAGACCCGATACCCCGGCCCGTAATCGATCCGCATTTCGCTCACTCCGTCGCCGACCGGGCGGACGTCGCCGGGATTGCCGAGCGAAAGGCGGTCGATCCTCACCGCGATGCGGGCGATCGCGCGCGAGTCGCGCAGCGACGCGATCCAATTCAGGAAAATTGCGGTTTTGCGGACGGCGACCACTTGTGAAGTATAATTCACGGAGGGGCGCTTGTAAACGAGAATTCGACGGAGAATTCCGACAGAGCCGGGGCCGTCAGCCGATGGCTTTGGTCATCGGGTAGTTGATCACCTCCTGGCTGATCCCGCCCCTACTCCGCCGCCTTGAACACCGCCGGGTTGTTGGGATGCTGCGTCCAGTTCCTCGCCGGCTGGTTGTAGGGCTGGCCCGTGCGCGGATCGGTCCCTTCCGTCTTGTGAACCAGCGTGATGCAGTTCTCCACCGGACACACCAGCACGCAGAGATTGCAGCCGACGCATTCGGCTTCATTCACAACAAACTTGCGCACGCCATCCACCTTCGGCCAGATCGCCTGATGCGAGGTGTCCTCGCAGGCGATGTGGCAGCGGCCGCATTTGATGCAGGTATCCTGGTTGATCTCGGCCTTCACGACATAATTGAGGTTCAGATATTGCCAGTCCGTCACCTTCGGGACAGCGGCGCCGCGGAAATCCTCAATGGAGGAATAGCCCTTGCGCTCCATGAATTGCGAGAGGCCGGAGATCATCTCCTGCACGACCTTGAAGCCATAGGTCATCGCGGCGGTGCAGACCTGCACGTTGCCGGCGCCGAGCGAGATGAACTCGGCCGCGTCCTTCCAGGTGGTGACGCCGCCGATGGCCGAGATCGGCAGGCCCGCCGTCTCCGCATCGCGCGCGATCTCTGACACCATCGACAGCGCGATCGGCTTCACGGCGGGGCCGCACATGCCGCCATGCGTGCCTTTGCCGCCGATGTCGACGTCGAGCGTCATTTTGTCGAGGTCGATGCCGGTGATCGAGTTGATGGTGTTGATGAGCGAAACGGCGTCGGCGCCTCCGGCCTTGGCGGCGCGGGCGGGGCGGCGGATGTCGGTGATGTTGGGCGTCAGTTTCACGATCACCGGCATGCGCGAATGTTGCTTGCACCAGCGCGTCACCATCTCGATATATTCGGGCACCTGACCGACGGCCGAGCCCATGCCGCGCTCGCTCATGCCATGCGGGCAACCGAAGTTGAGTTCGATGCCGTCGGCCTCCGTCTCCTCGACGCGGGCGAGGATCTTTTTCCAGGCGTCCTCCTCGCAAGGCACCATTAAGGACACAACCAAAGCGCGATCCGGCCATTCGCGCTTGACCTGTTTGATCTCCTGAAGATTGATCTCAAGGTCGCGGTCGGTGATGAGTTCGATGTTGTTGAAGGCGATCAGGCGCCGGTCGGGGCCGTGCATGGCGCCGTAACGCGGGCCGGAGACGTTGACGACCGGAGGGCCGGCCTCGCCCAGCGTTTTCCAGACGACACCGCCCCAGCCGGCGCGAAAGGCGCGCTCGACATTGGTCTTGCGGTCGGTCGGCGGCGCCGAGGCGAGCCAGAACGGATTGGGCGACTTGATGCCGAGAAAGCTCGTCCGCAGATCAACCATGTCGCTCTCTCCCCTCAGGCCAGCGCCGCAATGATCGAGCGCGCGGCGCGCTTGCCGTCCTCGACCGCCGCGACTGTCAGATCAAGGCCGCCGACGACGCAATCGCCGCCCGCCCACACCTTGGCCAGGCTGGTGCGCCGCTCCGCGTCGATGGCGATCTTGCCGCCCTGCATTTTCGGCGGCGTGGCGCCGAACAGATCGCCGGCGCCCGTCTGGCCGATGGCGGTGAACACCACATCGGCCTCCAGCCGGAACGGCGCGCCGTCGGCGACGAGCTTGCCGTCCACAAGTCTCGTGCGCTCGAACACGACGCCGGAGACCACGCCGTCATGGCCTTCGAGGCCGATCGGGCGCGCCCAGGGGCGGATGTTTACCCCATTGGTCTGCGCGAGTTCGCGCTCATAGGGGCTGGCTTTCATGTCCTCGACGCCGCGCCGATAGGCGATGGTCACAAGTTCGGCGCCGAGGCGCTTGGATTGCACCGCCGCATCCACCGCCGTCATGCCGCCGCCGATCACCACGACGCGCCGGCCGATGGGCAGGCGCGAAAGATCCTTGGCTTGCCGCAAATCGGCGATGAAGGCGACGGCGTCCTCGACGTTTTTCAGCGTGTCCTCGCCGGGAAGCCCGAGCTTGTTGACGCCGGGCAGGCCGAGGCCGAGGAACACCGCGTCATATTCTTTCGCCAATGTCTCCAGCGCGATGTCGCGCCCGAGCGCGACGCCGGTCTTGATCTCGATGCCGCCGACGCTGAGGATGAAAGCCGCTTCTCGGGCGGCGAAATCGTCCGGCGTCTTGTAGGCGGCGATGCCATATTCGTTGAGGCCGGCTATCTTCGGCCGCGCGTCGTAGACGACGACGTCGTGGCCGGCGACGCTCAGCGCATGGGCGCAGGCGAGCCCCGCTGGCCCCGCGCCGACCACGGCGACCTTCTTGCCCGTGGCCGCCGCCCTCGCATACGGGTGCTTGCCGGTCGCCATCTGCGCATCGACCGCATAGCGCTGCAAGTGGCCGATCTTGACCGGCTTGCCTTCGGCGGCCTCGCGCACGCAGGCCTCCTCGCAAAGCTCCTCGGTCGGGCAGACGCGCGCGCACATGCCGCCCAGGATGTTGGAATCGAGGATCGTCTTGGCGGCGCCTAGCGGGTTCGCGTTGGCGATCTCGCGGATGAACAGCGGAATGTCGATGGCGGTTGGACAGGCCTGCTGGCAAGGCGCATCGTAGCAGAAATAGCAGCGCTCCGCCTCGACGCGCGCCTCGTGAACATCGAGCGGCGGGTGCAGATCGCCGAAATTGGCTTTCAACTCTTCAGGGGGGAGCCGCCCCGCGGCGATATCCGCGCTGCCCCCGGCGTCCGCGACCAAAGCCATCGTGTTCCCCCGCCGAAAACCTGACCAATCGGTCAAGAACTTCGCCCTAGCGGGAAATTCTGTCAAGCCGCGCCTTTAGGCAGGGGTTGACAGCGCAAGCGGCGGGGTGAATGAGCGGCGCCCAAATAATGAACGGGCGGCGCGCCGCAAGTGCAGGAGTTTCGGGAAGTGCAGGAGTTTCGGGCTTGAAAATCGCCCTCATCTTTCCGGGTCAAGGCTCCCAGGCCGTCGGCATGGGCAAGGCGCTCGTTGAAACCTATCCCGCCGCCGCGCGGGTGTTCGAGGAGGTCGATGCGGCGCTGGGCGAGAAACTGTCGCGCCTCATCTTCGAAGGCCCCGAGGCGGAACTGACGCTGACCGCCAACGCCCAGCCGGCTTTGATGGCGACAAGTATGGCGGCGCTGCGGGCGCTGGAAACGGAAGCCGGCTTCGACGTCGCCCGCGATGCGGCATACGTGGCCGGCCATTCGCTCGGCGAATATTCCGCTCTCTGCGCGGCCGGCGCGCTGACGCTCGCCGATGCGGCAAGATTGCTGCGGCTGCGCGGGCTGGCGATGCAGCAGGCGGTCCCCGCCGGGGAGGGCGCGATGGCGGCGATCCTCGGGCTCGATTTCGACAAGGTGTCGGC
>JAJYDD010000200.1 GCA_021777795.1 Pseudomonadota bacterium
GCCACCCCCGACCGCGCCGGCCAAGCCCGCGCCGCCCGCGCCCCGCCCGGGTCCGCCGCCGCTCGCGCCCATCGAGCGTAAGCTCAAGCGCGACCTCGCGCGCGGGCGCGGCGGCATAGATGCGCGGCTCGATCTGCACGGCCTCACCCAGGCCGAGGCGCATGAGGCGCTGCGCGGCTTCCTCGTCGGCGCGCAGGCGCGCGGCGAGCGGCTGGTGATCGTCGTCACCGGCAAGGGCAAGGCGTTTTCCGACGAGCCCGGCGTTCTGCGCCGCCTGACCCCGATGTGGCTGCGCGCGCCGGAACTGCGCGCCATCGTGCTCGGCTTCGAGGAGGCGGCGCGCCACCACGGCGGCGCCGGCGCGCTCTATGTGCGACTCAGACGGGGGCGCTGAGCGGGGGTTAGCGCGGCCTGCGTTCGTAAATCTGCAACGTCCCGCCCTGCCCCTCCGGGATTTCAGCGATGCGGCGATAATCGCGCGCCAGAGCGGCGAGGGCCACTGGCCACGCGGTGGGGTCCTGGCAATAGACCTGCGGCGATTCCTCGGGGATTGTCACGAAACGCGGCGCGGCGGCGAAGGCCTCGCGCAGCCGCTGCGGGCCGGCGCCGGGGAAATCGCAAACCAGGTGCATCCAGTGGAAATAGGGGGTCGGCGGCGCGAGATCGAGCCTCGTGTTGAGCTGGCCGCCGGGGCCGAGCGCCAGCAAGCGGTCGTCAGGCCTGGGATCGCGGGCGCGGATCGCGGCGGCGGCGGCGGCGATGGCGGGCGCATCGTCGGGCCGGAAGGCGCGCTGCGCACGGAACGGCCACACGCCCATCGCCGTCACTATCAGCAAACCCAGCGCCGCCAGATGTTTCGACCGTATGTCGCGACAAAGCGCCGTGATCGCGGCGCCCGCCAGCAACGCCTGCGGCGCGAACGTCGGTCCCAGATAATTGAGCCAGCGCGCCTGCTGGGACAGGAGTTCGACAAGCGCCGCCAGTCCCCACAGCGCCAGCGCCGTCGCCGCGCCTTCGGGGGCGAGCGGCAGGATCCGGCGGGCGCAAAATGCGCCGAAGACCGCCAGCGCCGCCAGCGGCCAGATCGGCCACGCCAGATGGAGGATATGCACGCCGATGGCGGCGAGGCTTTCCGGCTGCATTCCCGGGCGCCGGATCGCCAGCGCCACGACATCGGCGAAGAACGGCGCGAAGGCGCCGCGGGCGGCGAAATAAACCGCAAAGGCGAGTGGCGGCGCCGCGGCGGCGAGCGCGAAGGCTCGCCGCTGGCCCGCCAACAGCCAGAAAAGCGGCAGCGCCTCGAACACGGCGGTCTGCTTGATCGTCGCCGCGCAACCCATCGCGAGCCCCGCCGGGATCGCCCGCGCCCACGGCCGGCCCGGCGAGAACGCGGCGAGATAGGCCGCCGCTGTCGCCAGCGCCAGCGGCGGGTAGCCGCCGTTGGCGGCGAGCCCATGCGACAGCAAGGGATAGACGAAGGCGGCGAACAGCCCCGCCACAGGCGCGCCAAGCCGCACGCCTATCCTCCACAGACAGAACCCCGTCGCCGCCTCGCAGGCCCCGCTCAGCAGCGTCAGCGTCATCAGCGACGGCCCGAAGACCGCCTCGAACCCGGCCAGCAGTGCGTAAAAACCCGGCGGCTTGACGTCGAAGGCATGCGCATAGGGCGGCGCGCCGGCCAGCCACAGATGCGAGGTTTCGAGGAAATAGGCGTCGTCCGGCCCCCACAGCCCCCGCGCCGAGGCCTTCCACAACGCAACCCATGCCAGGAGCAGCGCCAGCACGAACCCGCCCAGGCGCGCCGAACGCCTCGCGGGCACGTCGTTATCGAGGGTCGCTGAAATCGTCATGCGGGAAACCGGAGGACCGCCCTCCCTCGCATGAAATCCTTGTCTTTCCGCTTAACGCGCCCTCCCTCGCTACCGCCTCACTCCCCGACCGTCAGGATCAGCGCGCCCTGCTCGATGATGTCGCCGACCGTCTTGCCGGCGAGCGTCACGCGGCCCGCGCGCGGGGCGGTGAGCGCGTGCTCCATTTTCATCGCCTCCAGCATGGCGACGCGCTCGCCGGCCTCGACCTGCTGGCCCTCCGTCACCGCCAGCGCCGCCAGCCGGCCGTGCATGGGCGCCTTGACCGCGCCGTCGCTCGCCCCGGCGCCGACCTCGCCGGCGGCCTCCGGGTCGATGGGGCGCACATGCGTCTGCCGGCCGCCGTTCAGCACCAGCACGCCGTCATCGACGACGAGCACCGTCGGCGCGACCTCGGACGCCGGCGCCGGCCGGCCGTCGCGGAAGGCGATCTCGACTCCGCGCCCACGGGCGACCGCCACGAAACGCTCGGTCTTGCCATCGACCTCGGCCTCGAAGGGGACGCGGCGCGGCCCCAGCAGCTCAAAGGAATCGGCGACCGACCACGGGTCGTTGTCGCTGGTCGCCGGGGCGGCCTTGGGCGCGAGATCGGCGTAGATCGCCTCGACGCCGGCGAGCGCGGCGCGCGCGTCGGGCGGCTGCGGAACGGCGCCGAGGCGCTCCAGATTGGCGTCGATGAAGCCGGTGTCATGCGTTCCGGCGACGAATTCGGGCGCGGCGAGCAGGCCGCGCAGGAAGGCGATGTTGGTCTTCGGCCCCAGCACCACGGCGCGCGCCAGCGCCGCGTCGAGCTTGGCGATGGCGGCCTCGCGCGTTTCGGCGTGGGCGATCAGCTTGGCGACCAGCGAATCATATTGCGGCGAGATCGAATCCCCCTCCGCAAAGCCGGAATCGACGCGCACGTCGAGCGCGTCGAGTTTCAGCGCCCGCAATAGGCCCGGCGACGGGAGAAAACCGGTCTCGGGGTCTTCGGCGTTGACGCGCGCCTCGATGGCCGCGCCGCGCGGGATCAGTTCGGCCTGCATCTTCGGCAATTCCTCGCCGGCCGCGACCCGGAATTGCCATTCCACGAGATCGACGCCGACGAGCGCCTCGGTGACGGGATGCTCGACCTGGAGGCGGGTGTTCATCTCCAGGAAGAAGAAGCTGTCGCGGCCGAGCCCCTTGCTGGCGTCGACGATGAACTCCACCGTCCCGGCGCCGACATAGCCGACGGCCTTGGCGGCGGCGACGGCGGCCTGCGTCATCGCGGCGCGGGTGTCCTCAGGCACGCCGGGGGCCGGGCTCTCCTCGATGAGTTTCTGGCGCCGGCGCTGCAACGAGCAATCGCGCTCGTAGAGATGCACAACATTGCCGTGGCTGTCGCCGAACACCTGCACCTCGATGTGGCGTGGATTGAGGATCAGCTTTTCGATCAGCACGCGCGGATCGCCGAAGGCGGCCTCGGCCTCGCGCTGCGCCGATTCGAACGCGGCGTCGAACTCGACATGCGCGTCGACGCGGCGGATGCCGCGCCCGCCGCCGCCGGCGATCGCCTTGATGAGCACGGGATAGCCGACCTGATAGGCGCGCTCTTTCAGGAATTTCGCCGTCTGGTTGTCGCCGTGGTAGCCGGGCAGCACGGCGACGCCGGCGCGCGCCATCACCGCCTTGGCGCTGCTTTTGAGGCCCATCGCCCGCATCGCCTCCGGCGGCGGCCCGACGAAGGCGACGCCTTCGAGGGCGCAATATTCCGCGAAATCAGCGTTCTCGCTCAGGAAGCCATAGCCGGGATGCAGACATTCCGCGCCCGCCGCCTTCGCCGCCGCGACGATCGCCGGCGCGTCGAGATAGCTCGGCGTCTCCACCACATCATCGGCGAGCCGCGTGAACAGCGCGCCGCGATCGGCCGGCGTGTGCAGCGCGATGGCGCGCATCCCGAGGCGGTGCGCGGTGGCGATGATGCGACAGGCGATCTCGCCGCGATTGGCGATCAGCACATTGGCGAACAGGCGAGCCTCCCTCGTCGACGAATGCGCGCTTATAGGGCGACGCGACAGGGCGCGGCTAGAGCGTGGCGGCGATCAAGAAGCCGGATTCCGCCGCCGCCGCCCCGCGCGCGACGATTTCCACGCTCTCGACCCATCCATGCCTTGGCCCCTTGCGAAGCTCGGCCAGCATCGCCTCCACAGCCGACGCCGGCCCGACGAGCCGCGCCTCGACCGTCCCGTCGGCGCGGTTGCGCACGAAACCTGCCACGCCATGCCGCTCGGCCGCCCGGCGCGCGAACTCGCGATAGCCGACGCCCTGCACGCGGCCGGCGACGATCACCTGGGCGAATTCATGTTCCATATTTCCCCTGCCGCCCCGTCCAGTTTGCGCCACGCCGCCGCGATCCAGGGGAACGCCCTGTCCTTCCAGCGCGTCGCCGCCGGCGCGGCGAGGATTTCCGGCGCCGAGGCCTGCGCGACGCAGCCCGGCCGCAAGATCGACACGACGATCTCGCCGTCGGTGTCATAGCGGTCGCCGCCGCCGTTGCGGCCGGTCAGCGTCGGGCCGACGCCGCTGATGCGGTAGGTCGCCGCGACATGGCCGCCCTGCGCGAGATCGGCGGCGACGAGGGCGCGCTCGGCGTCTATATCGGGGCCGATGTGATGGGTGATCTGTCCCGTGCGATGGCTGAAGCCGACGCTGCGGTCGTAGGTCGCGGCGCCCAGCCACAGCGGCAGGCCGTCGTCGCCAGCGGCGAGCGCCTTCCAGAAGCGCACATGATGGCGCCGGCTGGGACTGCGGGCCGCCGCTTTCTCGTAAGCGACATCCTGGCTGCGGCCGTCGAAATAAAGCGGGCTCACCGGGGCGGTGGGATAGGCGCGCCGCGCCAGCACGCTGGCCACGATATCGACGCTGGTTCCCAGCCGCACCGGATCGGCCACGCGCCAGCCCGCCGCCCGCATCGCGCAATCCATGTCGCTCCGCGCGCCCTCTATGCCAAGATTGATCGGGTCGCCCGGCGCGCCCTGCGCGGTCGTGGTCAACATCGACCGGCCTTCGAGCTTGTGCTGGCGCTCGTAATGGCGCCAGACCGAGGGCGTGACGAGATAGGCGACCGTCGCCCACAGCGCCACGGCGCCCGTCACTCCGACGCCGGCGGCGCGAAGCCGGCCACCTTTCACGCGAAGCGCACGGGCGCGCCGCCGCCGTCGGCCAGCAACTCGCCCTCCCACATCACGCGCACGCCCCGAATGACGGTCCCGACCGGCCAGCCGGTGACGGTCTTGCCGTGATAGGGCGTCCACTGGCTGCGCGAGGCGATCCAGCTATCGGTGATCGTCCCGCGGCGCTTCAAGTCCACCACCGTCAGGTCGGCGTCGTAGCCGACGGCGATGCGGCCCTTGCCCGTGATCCCGAATAGCCGCTGCGGACCGGCGCTGGTGAGATCGACGAAGCGCGGCAGCGTCAGCCGCCCCGCCGCGACATGATCGAGCATGATCGGGACCAGCGTCTGCACGCCGGTCATGCCCGAGGGGCTTTCGGGATAAGGCTTGGCCTTCTCCTCCAGCGTATGCGGCGCGTGATCGGAGCCGAGCACGTCGATGATCCCCTCCGACACGCCGCGCCAGACGCCCTGGCGGTGCTCGGCGCCGCGCACCGGCGGGTTCATCTGGATCTTCGCGCCCAGCCGCACGTAATCGTCGGCGCAAAGCGTCAGGTGATGCGGCGTCGCCTCGCAAGTCGCTACATCCTTCGCGCTGGCGAGGAAGTCGATCTCCTCGCGCGTCGTGATGTGCAGCACATGCACCTGCGCGCGCGCCTGGCGAGCCAGGCGCACCAGACGCTGCGTGCAGGTGAGCGCCACCGTCTCGTCGCGCCAGACCGGGTGCGAGGCGGGATCGCCGGGAACGCGCTCGCCCTTGCGGGCGATGAGGCGCTCCTCGTCTTCGCTGTGGAACGCCGCGCGGCGGCGGATGCGCTTGAGAATCTCCAGCACGCCCTTGTCGTCGGCGACCAGCAGCGAGCCCGTGGACGAGCCCATGAACACCTTGATCCCCGCCGCGCCCGGCAGCCGCTCCAGCTCTGGCAAGTCGGCGACATTGTCATGCGTGCCGCCGACCCAGAACGCGAAATCGCAGGCCATGCGCCCGCGCGCGCGCCGCAACTTGTCCTCCAGCGCGGCGGGATTCGTGGTCTGCGGGTTGGTGTTGGGCATCTCGAACACCGCCGTCACCCCGCCCATGACCGCCGCGCGGGCGCCCGTGGCCAGATCCTCCTTGTGCTCCAGCCCCGGCTCGCGGAAATGCACCTGGCTGTCGATGATTCCCGGCAGAACATGCAGCCCCCGGCAATCGACGCGGCGCTCCGCCGCCGCCCCGGAGAGATCGCCGATCCCCGCGATGCGGCCGGCGCTGACGCCGATGTCGCGCACGCCAATCCCGTCCTGATTGACGACGGTTCCGCCCGAGAACACGCAATCGAAGCTCAACATGCCATCCGATCCTTGCTTGGGCCCATTTACGGCTTAACTCTAGCGCCGGAAATGGTGGGAGCGCGAATGTGACGGAGACCGCGGTTTTTCTCAAGGACAGGGGTGTGGCGCGGGTGGCGGGGCCGGATGCGGCGAGCTTCCTGCAAGGGCTTCTCACCAACGACGTCGAGACCCTGGCGCAAGGCGGCGTCCGCTATGCCGCGCTGTTGAGCCCGCAGGGCAAAATTCTGTTCGATTTCCTGGTTTTCCGCTCCGGCGCGCAAGAGTTTTTGCTGGACACGCCCGCCGATAAGACGGCCGAACTCGTCAAGCGGCTCTCCATGTATAAGCTGCGCGCCAAGGTCGAGATCGCCGACGCCAGCGCCCAATATGCGGCGGTGGCGGGCGGCGAAGGCGGCCCCCTCGACCCGCGCGCGCCCGCGCTCGGTCGCCGCGCGCTCGTGCCCCGCGCCAAAGCGCCGGCCGAGGACGCGCAAGCCAGGGCCGATTACGAAGCCCGACGCGTCGCGGCCGGAGCGCCCCAAGGCGGCCTCGATTTCGCCTATGGCGACGCCTTCCCGCACGAAGCCAACATGGACCTTCTGAACGGCGTCGATTTCGCCAAGGGCTGCTATGTCGGGCAAGAGGTCGTGTCGCGGATGAAGCACCGCGGGACCGCCCGCAAGCGAATCGCGCGCGTCGCGCTCGATGGCGCCGCCGCCGCGCCGGGCGAGGCGATTCTCGACGGCGCACTTCCCGTCGGAATCATGGGAACCGTCGCCGGCGAACGCGCGTTGGCGATGCTGCGGATAGACCGCGCGGAAGAAGCGGAAGCCGCCGGCCGGGCGCTGACCGTGGGGGGCGCCCGCGTTTCGCGGCTCCCATGACGGCCGTTTATACGCGCGACGGGCGCGCAGATATGGGGGGCGATTATGCGGTTGAGTCT
>JAJYDD010000201.1 GCA_021777795.1 Pseudomonadota bacterium
GTCAGCGCCGCCTCGTGCGCGGCGATGGCCTCGCGCCCGACGCTCTCGATATAATCGAGCGCGGCGCCGAGGCCGACGGCCTGGGCGATCGGCGGCGTGCCGGCCTCGAAGCGATGCGGCGGGGTATTGTAGGTGACAGTCTCCATAGTCACCTCCTGGATCATCTCGCCGCCGCCGTTGAACGGCGGCAAATCGGCGAGCCGTTCGGCTTTGCCGTAGAGGACGCCTATGCCGGTCGGGCCATAGAGTTTGTGGCCGGTGACGACGACGAAATCGGCGTCCCAGGCCTGAACGTCGACATTTCCATGCACCGCCGCCTGACTGGCGTCGACCAGCACCGGGACGCCGCGCGCGTGGGCAAGCGCGACGATCTCCTGGACCGGCGCCACCGTGCCCAAGACGTTCGACATCGCCGAAACCGCGACGAATTTGGTGCGTGGGCCGATGGCTTGCGCAAAGCTCTCGGCGGAAATCGACCCATCGTCGGCGACATCGACCCATTTGAGCACGATTCCCTTGGCGGCGCGCAGGAAATGCCAGGGCACGATATTGGCGTGATGCTCCATGATCGACAGCACGATCTCGTCGCCCTCGCGCAGCCGCTGGCCGTAGCTCGACGCGACGAGGTTGATCGCTTCCGTCGCCGAGCGCGCGAAGACGATCTCCTCGATCGAGCCAGCGTTGAGGAAGCGGCGCACGCTTTCGCGCGCGGCCTCGTAGGCGTCGGTCGCGGCATTGGCGAGATAATGCAGGCCGCGATGCACGTTTGAATATTCGTGCTCGTAGAAATGCGTCAGCCGGTCGATGACCGCCTTCGGCTTTTGCGCGCTGGCGGCGTTGTCGAGATAGACCAGCGGCTTGCCGTAGGGGCGTTCGGAGAGGATCGGGAAATCGGCGCGCAGCCGTTCGACGTCATAGGTCACGCCGCCCTCCCCTTCAACCACGCGCGCAACCGCTCGCGCAGCGCGTCGGCCACCGTCTCGTCGGCGACGCGCTCGATCGCCTCGGCGCCGAACGCCTCCAGCAACATCGCCTCGGCCTCACGCTGAGGGATACCGCGCGAGAGCAAATAGAAAATCTGCTGCGGGTCGAGCGCGCCGACCGTCGCGCCGTGGCCGCAGACGACATCGTCGGCGAAGATTTCGAGTTCCGGCTTGTTGTTCATCTGCGCGGTCGGCGACAGCAGCAGCGCCTGCGATTTCATGGCGCCGTCGGTCTTTTGCGCGCCGGGCGAGACGATCACCTTGCCCTGATAGACGCCGCTCGCGGCATCCGCGACGATGTGGCGGAAATATTCGCGGCTCTGCCCCAGCGGAGCGGCATGGCGCAGGGTCAGCGTGGTGTCGGCGTGGCGCGTCCCATCGAGCAGCGACAAGCCGGAAAGCGCGATCTTCGCGCTCGCCGCCTGATGGCCGACATCGAGTTGGCGGCGCACCAGCGCGCCGCCGCTGATAAGGGCGAAATCGTTGAGCGCCGCCTCGCCCGCCAGCCGGGCGCGGCGCGTCTCCAGATGCAGCGCGGCATCGTCGGCGATGAGCGTCGTCCAATCGCAGCGTGCGCTTTCGCCGAGGCCGAGGATGGTCACGGCGTTGCGCTGGGTCTCCCCCGTCGCGCCCTCGAATCGCTCGACCACCGTCGCGCGCGCGCGGGCCGGCACGAACACTTCCAGCCGCGAGAAGATCGCGCCGGGACCGTCGAGATGGACGATCTCCACCGAGCTTTCGCCCGGCGGCAAGCCGATACGCAGCGCGCCCTCAGCGAAGGCGATGTTGAGCGCGACCACCGCCTCGTCGGGTTCGGGCGCGTCGGGGGTCGGCACCACTGTCAGCCCGCTCGGCGGCGCGTCGCACAGCACCGGCGCCCAGCGGCCATCGACCAGCACGAGGCGCATACCGCCAAGACGCGGCAGCACGTCGAGCGCGGCGCGGGCCGCCTCCAGCCGCGCGGCGTCGGGCGCAGGCGCGAGCGCGGCGACCTCGGTGAGCCGGGCGCGCAAATCGGTGTAATGCCAGGCCTCGTCGCGTCGCGTCGGCAGGCCGAGCCGCTCGAAAGCCGCGAAGGCGGCCCGGCGCGGCTCGCTGGGGCTCAGCGCCGCAAACTGCTGCGCCAGCGCGGCCTCTGCCCCGGTCTTGACGTTGAGGCTGTGGACGCTCACGCCGCCGCCTCCGAATAATCGCGGTAGCCGTTCTTCTCCAGTTCCAAAGCCAGTTCCGGCCCGCCGGTCTTCACGATGCGGCCCTTGGACATGACATGCACGACGTCGGGTTTGATGTGGTCGAGCAGGCGCTGGTAATGGGTGATGACGAGGAACGCGCGGCCAGCGTCGCGCAGAGCGTTGACGCCCTCCGAGACGATGCGCAGAGCGTCGATGTCGAGGCCGGAATCGGTCTCGTCGAGCACGCACAGGCGCGGCTGGAGCAGCGCCATTTGCAGGATCTCGACGCGCTTCTTCTCGCCGCCGGAAAAGCCGACGTTGACGGGGCGCTTCAGCATGTCGGGATCGACCTTGAGGCTCGCCGCCGCGCCACGCACGGCGCGCATGAAGTCGGGCGTGGTGAGATCGGCTTCGCCGCGCGCGCGCCGCTGCGCGTTGAGCGCCGCTTTGAGGAAGGTCATAGTCGCCACGCCGGGGATTTCGACGGGATATTGGAAGGCGAGGAACACGCCCTTGGCGGCGCGCTCGTCGGGGGCGAGTTCGAGGAGGTTCTCGCCGTCGAGCCACACCTCGCCGCCGGTGACCTCATATTCCGGCTTGCCGGCGATGACATAGGACAGCGTCGATTTGCCCGATCCGTTCGGCCCCATGATGGCGGCGACCTCGCCCGCTTTCACGGTGAGGTTGAGGCCGTCCAGGATCGGCTGGCCGTGGATGGAGACGGAGAGGTTTTTGACGTTGAGCATCAGTGTGCAACCGCAATATTTTGAAGTTTAACGGTAAAGGAGCATTCAGCGATTAGCCGACGCTCCCCTCTAACGAAATCGCGATCAGCTTTTGTGCTTCGACTGCGAATTCCATCGGAAGCTGTTGCAGCACGTCGCGCACGAAGCCGTTGACGATGAGCGCCGTCGCCTCCTCGCCCGAGAGGCCGCGTTGCAGGCAATAGAACAACTGATCCTCGGAGATCTTGGACGTCGTCGCCTCATGCTCGAACACGGTCTCGGCGTTCTTGGCCTCGATATAGGGCACTGTATGCGCGCCGCACTGGTCGCCGATCAGCAGCGAATCGCAATTGGTGAAATTGCGCGCCCCCGTCGCCTTGGCGTGCGCGCTCACCTGGCCGCGATAGGTGTTCTGCGAGCGGCCGGCGGCGATGCCCTTGGAGATGATGCGGCTCGACGTGTTGCGGCCGAGATGGATCATCTTGGTGCCGCTGTCGACCTGCTGATAGCCGTTGGAGATGGCGATCGAATAGAACTCGCCGCGCGAAGATTCGCCGCGCAGGATGCAGCTCGGATATTTCCAGGTGATCGCCGAGCCGGTCTCCACCTGCGTCCACGAGATCTTGGCGCGCGCGCCCCGGCAATCGCCGCGCTTGGTGACGAAGTTATAGACGCCGCCCTTGCCCTGCGCATCGCCGGGATACCAGTTCTGCACCGTGGAATATTTGATCTCGGCGTCGTCGAGCGCGATCAGTTCCACCACCGCCGCGTGAAGTTGGTTCTCATCGCGCTTGGGCGCCGTGCAGCCTTCGAGATAGGACACATAAGCGCCCTTGTCGGCGATGATGAGCGTGCGCTCGAACTGGCCGGTGTTCTTCTCGTTGATGCGGAAATAGGTCGAAAGCTCCATCGGGCAGCGCACGCCGGGCGGCACATAAACGAAGGAGCCGTCGGAGAACACGGCGGAATTCAGCGTGGCGTAGAAATTGTCGGTCGGCGGCACCACGGAGCCGAGATATTTGCGCACGAGTTCGGGATGCTCGCGCACGGCCTCCGAGAACGAGCAGAAGATGACGCCGGCTTTGGCCAGTTCCGCCTTGAAGGTGGTCGCCACCGACACCGAGTCGAACACGGCGTCCACGGCGACGCGCGGTCGCTCGACGCCCGCCAAAATCTCCTGCTCCACCAAGGGGATGCCGAGCTTTGCGTAAGTCTTGAGCAATTCCGGATCGACTTCGTCGAGCGACTTCGGCCCGCCGCCCTGCTTGGGCGCGGAGTAATAATAGAGGTCTTGATAGTCGATCTTGGGATATTCCACCCGCGCCCAGGTCGGCTCGGTCATCGTGACCCAGCGGCGCAACGCCTCCAGCCGCCAGTCGAGCAGCCATTCCGGCTCACCCTTCTTGGCGGAAATGTAGCGAACCGTGTCTTCGCTCAGACCCTTCGGCGCCCTCTCCGACTCGATGTCGGTGACGAAGCCATATTTATAGGCGTCCACGTCAATAGCGCGCACGCGATCGACCGTCTCTTGGACTGCCGCCATGATGACATCTCCTCGCCTTGACGGTTTCAAGGACCGTCGGTGGGGGTCAGGCTGTTGCAGCTTGGCGCACGAGACGAAACCGCCCGCGCCAAGCCAATTCTATATCGGCTCGACGCGGGCGTTTTGCAATCGCTGTTTCGGTTTTGGCAGGCCGCGCCCTCAGCCATTGACGGCCAGTTTGACCGCCTGCGGGGCCGGCGCCTCGGTCTGGCCGGCCTCGCCGCGCATCCGCGCCACGGTCTGGCGCAGCAATTCGCGCGAGCGCTCCACACTTTCGTCATTCCCCAGCGGCCGGCTCTCGGCTAGCTGGTTGAACACGCGATAATCGGCGAATTTCATCCGCATCGGCGTCGGAATCGCCTCACCGAAGGCGATCGCCTCGCGGTCGGCGAGCGAGGACAGGAAGTTGAGCGCGCCCTGGCTGGAGGCGCCGGCGGCTTCCGCCATGATGTCCTTGTCGCGCTCGCTGGACAGCCGCATTGCGAACATCGTCGAACATTGCGACAGCACGGTCGAGTCCAACTCGCTTGGCCGCTGCGTCACGATGCACAGCGAGGCGCCGTATTTACGGCCCTCCTTGGCGATGCGGCCGATGGCGCGGCGCGTCGGCTCGAAGCCCATGTTCTGGTTTGAAGGGATGTAGCGGTGCGATTCCTCGCATAGCAGCGCCACCTGCACCTCCCCGTGACAGGCGCTGGCGACTTCGAAGGCCATGCGCGCCAGCACCGAGACGACCGCGTTGACGACTTCGTTCGGCAGGCCGCCGACCTGCACGATCGTCACCGGCAGGCGCTCCATCGGCAGGCGGAACAGCGCGCCGATGACTTTGGCCATATTGTCCTCGACCATCACCTTGCCAAACATGAAGCGATAGCGGGGATCGTGGCTCAAGGCGTCGATGCGATTCTTCAGCGAGCGCAAGTCGGCGCGGCCATAGCGCGGGTCGAGCTTGCCGGACCATTCGTCGAGAATCTGCAAGGCGTCGGAGATGCGGTAGGGAACCGGCGTGTCGGCGCTGACCCAGCCGAACTCCTGCGGCTGGTTGCGCCGGATCGCGCTATCCATCGCCCGGCCGCCCGAGGCGAAGCGCTGCTTGGCGGTGCGGATGACTTCGTAAAGCGCGTCGGCCTCGTCCGGGTTGGGCTTGCGGCCGCCATAGACGACGTCGAGCATCTCCTCGAAGCGGAACATCCAATAGGGCAATTCGAGGCTGTCGGAATCGAGCAGATAGGCCTGATTGCGAAAATGCGCGGAATATTCGTTGTGGGGATCGACGATCATCATGCGCAGTTTCGGCAATTCGCGCACGCATTGCTTGACCAGCATCGACACCGAGGTCGTCTTGCCGACGCCGGTCGAGCCGACGATGGCGAAATGGCGGCGCGTAAGCTCCTCGACGCTGACAGTGGCCGAGATCGTCGCATTCTGCGTCAGCGTGCCGACCTCGACGACGCGGGCGTTGTGGACGGCGAAAATGGCGCGCAGATCGGCGGCGCGGATGCGGTGGGCGACCGCCCCTAGCGTCGGGAACGAGCGGATGCCGCGAAAGAACACCGG
This sequence comes from Pseudomonadota bacterium, assembly GCA_021777795.1. Lineage (GTDB taxonomy): Bacteria > Pseudomonadota > Alphaproteobacteria > Rhizobiales > Beijerinckiaceae > Roseiarcus. The sequence continues at coordinate 5,981 of JAJYDD010000201.1, forward strand.
TTTGCCGGGCGCCTCGTCGACGATCTCGCCGGTCAGCTCGATCTTGACCAGCGCCATATTGACGCCTTCCGCGCGCCAGGACATGTCCGAAGTCGCAATGTCGCACACCGCGCCGACCAGCCGCGCCCCATCGTGGACGACGGAAATAAGGTTGCCGACCGACCAATAGTCGCCAGGCTCCAGACCATTCATTTCGCAGGCGATGACGCCATGCAAACCGTTTAGCGACACCAGATGACCGATGACGCGGCGGACCCGGCGATCCGAGCCGGACGCCGGCGCTGAGCTTTCGGCGACATCTTCGAAATTCATGAGAAATTCCATCCGCAGAAGACGCAACGCGACCGCGATTACGTAACCGCTAAGACGTAAACATAGCGTATTGCATCCCGGTCGAGTTGGCGGGACAGCGTAAATTTCCTGAAGCCAGGGCGGCCCGCTAGCGCCGCGTGGCGCGCCGTCGCTCGTCGATGATCGGCTCGCCGAGCCCCTGCCCGCGCCCCGACAGGCTCGGGTGGGTGAGGAAGAATTTATGGGCGTCGAACGGCTCCTCACCGGGCGCGGGCATAATGCGTTCGCTCGTCCCGTCGGGCAGCAGGCGGTAGCTCTGCTGGTTGTCCTTGAGGTTGCCTTCGAGAATCTGGTTCAGCACCTGGGCGTGCACGGTCGGGTTGCGCAACGGCGCCAGCGCCTCGACGCGGCGGTCGAGGTTGCGCGGCATCAGGTCGGCCGACGAGATATAGACCCGCGCCTCCGGGTGCGGCAGGCCGTGGCCGGCGCCGAAGGCGTAGATGCGCGCATGTTCGAGAAAGCGGCCAACGATCGATTTGGCGCGGATGTTGTCGGAAAGACCTGGCACGCCGGGCCGCAAGCAGCAGATGCCGCGCACCACCAGTTCGACCATGACGCCCGCCTGACTGGCGCGATAGAAAGCGTCGATCATCTCGGGATCGACGAGCGCGTTGCACTTGGCCCAGATCGCCGCCGGCTTGCCCTCGCGGGCAAAGCCGATCTCCTCCTCGATATGGTCCAACAGCCGTTTTTTCAGCGAGATCGGCGAGATCGCCATCTCTTCCAGGCCATCGGGCTCAGCATAGCCGGTGATGTAGTTGAAGATGCGCGCGACGTCGCGGCCGATGGCGGGTTCGGCGGTGAAATAGGAAATGTCGGTGTAGATGCGGGCGGTGACAGGATGATAATTGCCGGTGCCGACGTGGCAATAAGTCACCAGTTGCCCGCCCTCGCGGCGCACCACCATCGACAATTTGGCG